>JANMDM010000296.1:0-2478 GCA_031376305.1 Pseudomonadota bacterium
CGAGATCTCAAGCCCCGCCAGGCTGTTTGATCTGCGCCGGGTGACGGTGGTGGCCGATACCACCGGGCAACTGGTGGCGGGGGCGGAAAAGCTGACCGGGCTGATCGCGCGGTTCCGGTCCGAGGAAGACGCCTGGTATGACGATCAGCTCATCGCCGAGATGATCGAAATGGCCAGGACCACCGGCGATGTGACCCGCAATCCGGTGGCGCTGAAGGCCACCACCTTTGATCAGGGCAACTTCTGGGCGGGATTTTTCGGCGGGATCTATATCTTTCGTGATGTGCCGCATCCGGCGGCGATCACCGCCGCGCCGAAAGCGCCGCTGGGACCGCTGCCCATCGCCCATGTCTTTGACTTAAGCGACCGCAACCAGATCGCCAAATTCCTTGAGGTCAACGATCTGGCCGAACCGATCGTGCGGGCGCGCGGTGCCGATGCGGCGGCGATCCTGCGCCAGAAGATGGATTTCATTCTGGTCGATGTGGCGGCGAAACTGGGGATTGACGCAGGCGCCGGGTCGCGGCGCGAATTGCGCAAGATCGCCAACAGCTTGGGCGACGCGCTGCCGGTTGAATTCCACGGGCTGGCGGCGATGCTGCGTTGGGCGGAAACCGGCGGCGGCTGGCCCAGCATCACCTCGGTGCATCCGGCGTATTTCTACACGCTGCGGGCCAAGGCCGGACCGGACCGTGATCTGATCAACATGCTGTTGGCGGAACTGTCGCCGCTGGATGTGCGGCAGTTGTTCATCTGCCACAAGGAATTGTTCTACCGGCTTTACGCCGGTTGGTCAGAGGTCAAGCAAACCTATGTTGCCGATTTTCTGGCGCGCGAGTACCAGATGGACAGGGCGGGCGCGCGCGAGGCATTGTTCGGGCCGGAACCGGATATGAGTGACGCCGCGCGCCGTCCCGGTGATATCGTCGATGTGGTCGGCCCCTGGGGCGCGGTACAAAGGGAACGCAGATGATTGCAATTCTACGCCTTGCGGTTTTCGGCCTGATCGGGCTGTCGGTGGCCTATCTTCTGGTGTCGGTCTATTCGCGGTCGGTCCGCCGCGAAAAGCTGGAAAAGCACTGGGATGCGGCGCCGCCGACAGGTCAGGGCGACACCGAGCGGGCCGCCTATATCGAAGACGGCATGCGCGCTTATGAGCATGGGTTGCGCAAGAAGCTGATCTGGCTGGTGTTCATCATCCCGATGATCATTTTCGCGGTGACGGTTTATCTGGTGAACTTCCAATAGGAGAATGGCGATGTCGAGTTTTGCGTTTTGGGGGATCGCGATCCTTGTCGTTCTGGCGGTGGCGGTTGGCCTGAGCATCTGGCTGCCCAAGGGCAGTACCGGGCGCAAGCGGCTGAAGTGGGGGCTGTGGGCGGTGGTGTTCTTGTTCGCGGCGGCGTTCCTGCATTACACGCTGCCGCAGCATGACATCGTGCGGATCACCAACACCTATAACCGGCTGACCACGGTGGGGGAAAATTCGATCTTCTATGCCTCGCCCGATACCGGAACCGGCGAGTCGGCGGCGACACGGGATATTCGCTTCATCGAGGCGGTGTTTCCCGACGAGTCGGTGATCGTTTACCGCAACGAAGATACCGGCTGGGTCTGGCCGCCGTATTTCAAATACGACAGCTCGAACTTGCAGGCCGAGGGCACCAACCAAAAATCCACCAAAGAGGCACCGAAATGGGTGTCGGTCACCCATTACGGCTGGCGCTTCCCCTTTATGTCGATCTATCCCAATGCGGTAAAGATCAGCCCGGTCGCTGGACCGGATGTGCAGATTATCCCCTGGCTTAACATCGTGATCCTGACGGTTCTGGCCATCGGCCTGCTGATGCTGCGCCGCATGTGGTTGCAATTCCGCGAGCGGATGGTCGATCCGGTGTTGACCGACATGGGCGAGGCAATCGACGACATCGACGCACGGGCGGATCAGGCAAGGGCGCAGGCGCACGGATTCTGGGGGCGGATCATCGCCTGGCTTGGAACCTGGCGCCGCAAGACCAAACCCTAGGGGCGGACACCGTTCAAAGGTTGCGGAAATACGGATCGACCCGCCAGTAACCCGCAAAGTCGCTGGCGCGGCTGCGCGGCAGGCCAATCGCCTCCATCGCATAAAGATCGACACCCAAAAGTGCCGCGATGCGCCAGCCGTGTTCGGCCGCTTCGCGGGATGGGCTGCCGGTGGCAAACATCGCCTCGATTTCCGTAGCCGCCGAAACCACGGTGAAAATCATCTCTGCCGCAGGCGCGTCTGGCCAGCGGTTCACCATGTCGCGCACAAGTCCACGCCACCCATCGGGCGCTTCGAGCAGATGCTCGATTGCGAAATGTATCTTGTCCAAAATGGTCGCCCCACCCGTCTTGAGACCGGTAAAACCAAATGCTTTGGAGGTTCAGTCGTTGTCACCCGGTGTTTTTCGGCGCTAAATTACCGGGCTTGTCAACGGCGCTGTCAGAAATTGG
>JANMDM010000114.1:0-3300 GCA_031376305.1 Pseudomonadota bacterium
GCACCAGATCATCAACAACCTGATTGCGCATATCTTGTGCGATGTCTTCGATGTCTTCGGCACGCATGATTTCCAGCCGCTGGCTGAAAACCGCCTTGCGCTGGTCATTCATCACGTCATCGAACTTCAACAGCTGCTTGCGAATGTCGAAGTTGCGACCTTCGACTTTGGCTTGGGCGCGTTCAAGCGATTTGTTTACCCAAGGATGGATGATCGCTTCGCCTTCCTTCATGCCCAGCGAGGACAGCACTTTGTCCAGCCGTTCGGATCCGAAGATCCGCATCAGATCGTCTTCGAGACTGAGGTAGAACGACGATCGCCCCGGATCCCCCTGACGGCCCGACCGGCCACGCAACTGGTTGTCGATGCGGCGGCTTTCATGGCGCTCAGATGCCAGAACATAAAGCCCGCCCGCCTCGATCACCTTTTGCTTGTCATCTGTGTGCTCGCTCTCGATCCGGGCGCGGATTTCGTCGGGATGCGCCTCCGGGTCGGCGGCCAACGCCTCCATCACCAGCATTTCGACGTTGCCACCAAGCTGGATGTCGGTGCCGCGCCCGGCCATATTGGTGGCGATGGTGACAGCGCCGAACTTGCCCGCATCGCCGACGATCTTGGCTTCTTGTTCGTGTTGACGGGCGTTCAGAACGTTATGGGGGATGCTTTCCTTCTTCAGCATCTCCGACAGCATTTCCGATTTTTCGATCGAGGTGGTGCCGACCAGAATCGGCTGACCCTTTGCGTTCGACTTCTTGATCCGCTTGATGATCGCTTCGTATTTTTCGCGCGCCGTCCGGTAGACCTGATCGTGGTCATCTTTGCGCTGGATCGGACGGTTGGTCGGCACTTCGACCACGCCAAGCTTATAGATTTCCATGAACTCTTCAGCCTCGGTCAAGGCCGTGCCGGTCATGCCCGAGAGTTTGTCATAAAGACGGAAGTAGTTCTGGAAGGTCACGCTGGCCAAGGTCACGTTTTCCGGCTGAACCTTGACGTCTTCCTTGGCCTCGATGGCCTGATGCAGGCCGTCCGACAGGCGGCGGCCCTTCATCATGCGACCGGTGAATTCGTCGATCAAAATGATCTCGTCATCGCGGACGATGTAATGCTGATCCTTTTGGAACAGCTTGTGGGCGCGCAAAGCCTGAGTCACATGGTGAACGATGGTGGTCGATTCCGGATCGTACAGCGTCTGATCTTCGGGCAGTACGCCCGCCGCCTGCAGGCGCTTTTCCATGTATTCGTTGCCATCTTCGGTGAAGGTGGCATTGCGGGTTTTTTCGTCAAGCTTGAAGTGTTCGGGCAATAGTTCCGGGATGTAGGCGTTCAGCACTTTGTAAAGCTCTGAACGGTCCTGACTGGGGCCGGAAATGATCAAGGGTGTGCGCGCCTCGTCCACAAGGATGCTGTCCACCTCGTCAACGATCGCAAAGAAATGTCCGCGCTGGCCCATATCGTCCAGCGAGGATTTCATATTGTCGCGCAGATAGTCAAAACCCAATTCGTTGTTGGTGGCATAGGTAATGTCGGCCTTATAGGCGGCCCGCTTTTCAGGGTCGGGCTGGAACGGATAGACAACCCCGACGGTCATCCCCACCTGCCGGAACACCTTACCCATCCACTCGGCGTCGCGTTTTGCCAGATAGTCGTTGACGGTGACGATATGCACGCCCTTGCCCGCCAGCGCGTTCAGATATGCCGGAAGGGTTGCGACCAGGGTCTTGCCCTCGCCGGTCTTCATTTCGGAAATATTGCCCTGATGCAGGAAGATCCCGCCCATCAGCTGCGTGTCAAAAGCCCGAAGACCCAAGGCCCGGCGCGCGCCTTCGCGGCAATTGGCGAAGGCTTCGGGCAACAGCGCGTCCAGGCTTTCGCCAGCCGCCGCCCGCGCCTTCAGCGCAGCGGTTTTTTCCTTCAGCCCGTCGTCGCTCAGCGCCTGCGCGCCAGCTTCCAGCGCGTTAATCTTGTCCACCAGCGGGCGCACAGATTTGACCAGGCGGTCATTGTGCGTGCCAAAGACCTTCCGTGCGAGTTTTCCAAAGCCCAGCATGTTTTCTCCGCTCGGGTTCGTTTGATCAGGTGCCGCGAAACACGGACTTGCCGCGATCCATCGCCTTGCCTAGAAGGGCTGCGAAAGTGGGCGCGGCAGGCCTATTCAGGCTTGGTGCGATGTAAGCGGCTGCCCGCGGATAGTCAACGCTGCAAGGGATTGCAGCCTGTATAGGAGCATTCACAATGAAGAATTCCACAAAGATATCGGCCAATTTCCTCTCGGCTGCGCTGCTGGCATTGGCTTTTGCGTCGCCGCTGCGTGCGGCTGACCCTACGGCAGATACGGTGGTTGCCGTCGTCAATGGCACTGAAATTACCCTTGGCCACATGATTGCCACCCGGGATGCGCTGCCGGAACAGTATCGGCAACTGCCCGATGACGTGCTGTTCAACGGTGTTTTGGAACAGATCATCCAGCAGACAGCCTTGGCGCAGGTCGGCGAGACCCAGCAAACCAAGCGCGACACCTTGGCACTTGATAATCAAAAGCGGACGTATCTGGCCGGGGTAGTGTTGGATTCCGTTGCAAAGGCTGGCGTCTCGGACGAGGCGTTGCAAAAGCTTTATGACGAGAAATACGCCAAGGCCGAGCCGGCAAAAGAATTCAGTGCCGCCCATATCCTTGTCGCAACCGAGGAAGAGGCCAAGGCACTCAAGGCCGAAATCGACGCTGGCGGCGATTTCGCGGCTATCGCCAAGGAAAAATCCTCTGACAAAGGCTCGGCTGCCAATGGCGGCGATCTCGGGTGGTTTGGTCTGGGCATGATGGTCAAGCCATTTGAAGACGCAGTTATTGCGATGGAAAAAGATAAGGTCTCGGACCCGGTGAAGTCTGATTTTGGCTGGCACATCATCAAACTGAACGACATCCGCACCGTCGAAACCCCGAAGCTGGAAGATGTTAAGGAAGAGCTGACGGGCGATCTTCGCCAGCAGGCGGTTGAGGCCAAGGTCAAAGAACTGACGGACGCTGCCAAAGTTGAAAAGAGGGTGGATGGCATTGACCCGGCTATCTTGAAGAATGCGGCGCTGATCGACAACTGAACCTAGAGGAAAACGGGGGGCGGGCCATGGCCAAGACTGACAAGGACTGGAAAGCCAAAGTCGAAAAGCTGCGCGGCAAGATCGACAATTTGCGCGAAAAGCTTGATCTGGTGAAATCAGCACCGGTCGCGAAGCCGACCAAAGCCCAGAACCCCGTTTCGCCCCTTGCCCCGAAAGGCGGCTTTCCAGCGCTGCCACGCATTG
>JANMDM010000117.1:0-2077 GCA_031376305.1 Pseudomonadota bacterium
GACTCGAACCTTCACGGGGGTTAGCCCACAGCGACCTCAACGCTGCGCGTCTACCATTCCGCCACAACCGCACTGTTCCCAAGGCAAGTCCCTTGGATGAGGTGGCCGCTACTTAGCCAAGCTTCCGGGCGAAGGGAAGCGACTTTTTCATGCGCAGCAGCGATAATTTCGCCGTGGCACTTGCAGGATATCGCCGGAGCCTCGGCCACAGCACCCTTCACCTGCTCAAGTCGTGTCATCGCATCGCAATTCTTGTGGATCTTCCGCTGCGGATCATGTGTAATTCCTCAAGTAAACTTGAGACCGTCGGAAAATGGCACACCAGGGACTGACCATCGGTGATCTGGCCGGGCGTACCGGTATGGCGGTATCTGCCATCCGCTACTATGAAACCCACGGCATTGTATCGCCGCTGCGCAATTCCGGCGGCCACCGGCGTTATGACCGGGCCGATATCAGGCGGCTGTCTTTCGCCATGATTTCTCAGCGCCTGGGCCTGTCTTTGACCGAAATTGCCAGTCATATGGCCGGGCTTCCGGCAGACCGCGCCCCAACCCGCAAAGACTGGATGCGCATTTCCAAAGCCTTTCGGGCCGATATCGACCAGAGGATCGCTGCGCTTACGCGCCTGCGGGACAAGCTTGACGGCTGCATCGGTTGCGGCTGCCTGTCGTTGGATCGCTGCAAGCTTTACAACCCCGACGACAAGGTTGGTGCCGAAGGTGCCGGGCCAAGACTGCTGATCAACCCCGGCCCTGACCGGGTTGGCCTTGCAGACGGGGGCGCGAAACGCCATCCTCTGGCGCACCGCAAAGCATGAAGGCCGCAAAGGTGGAATGGATCACAAGCGTCGGGCTGGTGCCCTACACGGACGCACTGGCAGAAATGGAGGCGCGGGTCGCAGCCATTCACGAAGGTCGCGCAGGCGAGGCGATCTGGCTTCTGGAGCATCCGCCGCTTTACACCGCAGGCACATCCGCCCGCCCCAAAGACCTGACCGACCCGCACCGCTTTCCGGTTCACGAAGCCCGGCGTGGTGGCCAATATACCTATCATGGCCCCGGCCAGCGCGTGGCCTATGTGATGCTGGATCTAAACAAACGCGGGCGCGACGTGCGCTGTTTCGTGCGGCATCTGGAAAACTGGATCATCGCGGCGCTGGCCGAATTCAATGTTCAGGGCGAAATCCGCGATGGCCGCGTCGGCGTCTGGGTTTCGCGCCCGGACAAAGGTGCCACCGCCGATGGACACCCACGCGAAGACAAGATTGCCGCCATCGGCGTAAAGATCCGCCGCTGGATCAGTTTTCACGGGATTTCCATCAATGTCGAACCGGACCTGAGCCATTTCGATGGCATCGTTCCTTGCGGCATCCGCGACCACGGCGTGACCAGTCTGGTTGACCTTGGCCTGCCGGTGACGATGCGCGATCTTGATCTGGCGTTGAAAGCCACGTTTGAAGCCGCTTTCGCTCAATCACCCTGTGAGACGATGACCCGCTAAGATCAGCTTTCCAGACTTCGAAAGGCACGCGCCATGACCAAGGCTCCGCACCACGACCTGATCGTTTCCGAATGGCTGAACACCGACACGCCCCTAAGCCTTTCCGCCTTGCGGGGCAAGATCGTGGTGGTCGAGGCTTTCCAGATGCTTTGCCCCGGCTGCGTCAGCCATGGGCTGCCGCAGGCCCAGACAATTCAGCGAACGTTCCCGACTGCGGAGGTAACGGTCATTGGCCTGCATTCGGTCTTTGAGCACCACGCCGCCATGACTCCGGTATCGCTGAAAGCCTTCTTGCACGAATACCGCATCACCTTTCCCGTCGCTGTCGATATGCCGGGCAGCGGGCCGCTGCCCCGGACGATGGAGCTTTTTCGCCTGCAGGGCACCCCGTCGCTGCTGATTTTTGACCGCGAGGGGGACCTGCGTGCCCATCACTTCGGTCAGGTCCACGACATGGTGATCGGCGCCGAAATTGCCACGCTTATGGGTGAATCCGCCGCTGGCAGGTGATTATCGACACGTCAGCACGACGACCGACGGGGCAGAAACCCCAAGACGCTTGATTTAGCGCAAG
>JANMDM010000130.1:0-24496 GCA_031376305.1 Pseudomonadota bacterium
CCTGCGGCAAACACGAATTCGGACAACTCCGCCGAATAGACTTCGGGCTGCGGCATACCCAACCAGGCGCTGGCATTGTCCTGACCATGCTCAGCCTGCGTCGAAGTGGCGGATTTTTCAGCCGAAAAACATTTTGCGCGATCCTCGTCAAACCGCAGCCCTGCACCCAGCAGCGCGCGCAGCTTGTCCTTGGCGGTGACCACGGCCACCCGGGCGCCAGCCACGTAGAACGCGCCGAAAATCGTCGGGGCGCGCAAGAAGCGCACGTCGTTCATCATGACTTCCCGCCCGGTTTCCGGCTCGTAAAGATAGTTGCCGCAGATGCCATGCACGATGGGCGGCCTGCCGGTCGCGATGGACAGGTTGTTGGGGTTGGTAAACGACGGGATCACCGAATGTGCCAGGCGGTCGGTACCGGTGGCCCGCATCCGCTTGAGCGTTGGCATCAGCCCGGCTTTGATCGCCTCGGTCAAATAGGCAGGCTCGCAGCCGTCCAGACAGATGGCGATGGCGGGCACCTTGGGCCAGGGATAGCTGCGCGCATTTACCGTCACGTTTGCAGGGGTCATCATTCGGTCCTTCGGTCAGATTATTTGGTGCCGCTCAGGCAGCGAGTTTGGCGCGTTCGGCAAGGGCGGCGGCTGGGGGGGCGGCGTTGTCCACGCCCATTTCTGCCAGCGTCCCGGCTGCGGCTTGGACGACGCGGCGCATCACCTGTTCGTCCATCCGGCCAATAACGCCGATGCGGAACGATTCCACCACCGTCAGCTTGCCCGGATAGATGATGAAGCCCTTGGCTTTCATCAGGTCATAAAACCGGCTGAAGACAAAACTTGAATGCGCCGGGCAAAAGAAGGTGACGATGATCGGCGACAACCAGCGGTCCTTCAGCAGGGTCTCGAAGCCCAAGGCGCGCATGCCTTCGACGATCACATCGCGGTTGCGGGCGTAGCGGGCACCGCGCGCCGCAATGCCACCTTCCTGGGCATGAATGCGCAACGCCTCTAGGAAGGCGGCGACCACATGTGTGGGTGGCGTATAGCGCCACTGGCCGGTCTTTTGCATGGCAACCCATTGCGCATGCACATCCAGGCTCAGTGAATGGCTGTTGCCTTTGGCGGCCTCAAGCTCGGTCTTGCGGGCGATGACAAAGCCGAAACCCGGCACACCTTCGATGCATTTGTTGGCCGAAGACACCATCGCCTCATAGCGGATGCGGCGCACATCCAGATCAATCGCGCCAAAGGCGCTCATCGAATCGACCAACAGCTTGCGCCCCCGCGCATAGACCGCCTCCGAAATCTCGGCCACCGGGTTCAGAATGCCCGATGATGTCTCACAGTGAATGGCAATGACATGGGTGATCGCCGGATCGGCATCCAGTGCCGCCCCGACCTCATCGCCGCGCGGCGGCATATAGTCGCCCTTGTCGATCAGCGTATAGGCACGACCCAGATAGCGCATGGTTTCCGCGGCCCGCAGCCCATAAGCGCCGTTGGCCAGCACCAGAATCTTGCCATCCCGTGGCACGAATGTGCCCAGCATCGCCTCGACACAATAAGACCCCGACCCCTGCATCGGCACGCAGGTAAATTCGCCCTTGGTATCGCCCGCCAGTGCAACAAGTTGATCGCACAGTGATTTCGTCATTGCCCGGAAATCTGCATCCCACGATCCCCAATCCCGCAACATCGCCTCTTTGACGCTGAACGCTGTGGTCAACGGCCCCGGCGTCAGCAGGTAGGGTTCGCCCAGTTTTGGCGCCGACAGAGCCTCGGTCAGAACTTTCGACATCGCAGATTCCTTCGCGTTGCGGCGGTCTTGGGCCGGGTTTCCCATGCGGTCATACATATGTAAAATCGTTATTTTATATCGACTCATAAATTTTATTAGGGCATTATTTCCAAACTACCCGATGCCAAGGCTCGCCACATGCGCTACGTCCAGCTTCGTGCCTTTCACTTTACCGCCATCTGTGGCGGGTTTTCCCGTGCGGCCGAACAGCTTTTCCTGACCCAGCCGGCAATTTCCGATCAGGTCCGCAAGCTGGAAGACGAATATGATATTCTTCTGTTCAACCGCGATAAAAAGCAGGTGGCCCTGACACAGGCTGGCGCACAATTGCTGGAAGTCACCCGCCGCATGTTTGACCATGAACAACAGGCGCTGGAGCTGTTATCGGAAAGTCGGGCGTTGCGGTCCGGTACCTTGCGGATCATTGCCGACAGCGCCCATCATCTTTTGCATATCCTTACGAAATTTCGCGAGAAATACCCCGGCGTGCGCATTTCCATCCGTGCCGGAAACACCGAAACCGTCGTGAGCAGCCTGCGCAGCTATGATGCCGACATCGGTGTTCTGGGTGAAATTCCGGCTGGCAGAGAGTTTGAATTCCTCCGCCTCAACCAATCCCCGATCACCGCTTTTGTTGCGGTCAGCCACCCTTTGGCGGCCACCAAACGGTTCAGCTTCGCCGACCTGTCGACCTTGCCCCTGGTCCTGCGCGAACATGGCTCCAAAACCCGCACCAAATTGGAGGCGGCGGCGGGATTGCTTGGCATAGCGCTGCATCCCGCCATTGAGGCCGAGGGCCGCGAGGCGGTTCGTGAAATCGTGGCGTCCGGGGCCGGAATTGGCTTTGTCTCGCGGGCTGAATTTGGTCAGGACCCCCGGCTGGTCGCAATTCCGATTGAGGGATCCGAAACCATGATCATGGACGAGGCGCTGATCTGCCTTCGCGACCGCAAGGGCGGCAAGCTGGTGCGCACCTTCTTCGAAACCGCGCGGGCATTTTCAAAGCCGCAGACGGGCACATCAATCCGCGGCGAACAGCCACCACCCCAAGTTTCGCGTTGAGTTTGAGGGCCTGCGCGCCTATTTCGAATGCAAAGCCCGGGCGACGCCGGGGTTGAGGTCAATAAAGGACGGGCGCGTGACGATCCATTTTTACCAAAACGATCTTCCAGATGGGCTCTCGCTGGGTTCAGTTGTGGCCATTGATACTGAAACGATGGGCCTGGACCCGCGCCGCGACCGGCTTTGCCTGATCCAGCTTTCCTCGGGCGATGGCAACGCGCATTTGGTGCAAATTGCGCAGGGCCAGAAAAGTGCCCCCAATCTGGAACGGATGCTGGCAGATCCAGCGGTGCTGAAACTGTTCCACTTTGGCCGGTTCGACATTGCCGCGCTGAAAAAGGCGTTTGGCGTGACCACCGCCCCTGTCTATTGCACCAAGATCGCCGCCAAGATGGTGCGCACCTTCACCGACCGGCACGGGTTGAAGTACTTGCTTCAGGAATTGCTGGGGGTTGATATCTCGAAACAGCAACAGACATCGGACTGGGGGTCTGCAACCTTAAGCGACGCGCAGCAAGAATATGCGGCGTCAGATGTGCTGTACCTGCACCGCCTCAAGGCCGAACTGGATACCAGACTGGCGCGCGAGGGACGCAGCGGGCTGGCGCAGTCCTGCTATGATTTCTTGCCGACGCGGGCTGAACTGGACCTGTTGGGCTGGGATGATACCGCCGACATATTCTCGCACTGACATGACAGACGCAAAGACCTTTCTGGCCACCGCCCGCCGCGTGATCGATATCGAAGCGCGCGGGCTGGAGGCGTTGTCGGCGACGCTGGATGGATCTTTTTCTGCGGCCGTCGCGCTGATCTTGAAGGCCAAAGGCCGGGTCATCGTATCGGGCATGGGCAAGTCGGGTCATATCGGGCGCAAAATCGCCGCCACGTTGGCATCGACCGGAACACCGGCGCAATATGTGCACCCGGCCGAAGCCAGCCACGGCGATCTGGGCATGGTCACCGAAGCCGATGTGGCACTGGTTTTGTCAAACTCGGGCGAAACCCCGGAACTGTCGGATATCATCGCCCACACGCGGCGCTTCGGAATTCCGCTGATCGGGGTGGCCAGCCGCGAAGGCTCCACCTTGCTGAAACAGGCAGATGTGGCGATTTTGTTGCCAACCGCCGAAGAGGCCTGCGGCACCGGGATCGTGCCCACCACCTCGACCACGATGACACTGGCATTGGGCGACGCTTTGGCCGTGGCGCTGATGGAACATCGCCGCTTCACGCCCGAACATTTCCGCACATTCCATCCGGGCGGCAAGCTGGGCGCAAAGCTGCTGAAGGTCGCGGATCTGATGCATTCCGGCGATACGCTGCCTTTCGTGCCCGAAGCCATGCCCATGCGCGAGGCGCTGCTGGAGATGAGCCGCAAGGGTTTTGGCGTGGTTGGCGTCACGGATGGACAGGGGCGGCTGGTCGGGATTGTGACTGACGGTGACCTGAGGCGGCACATGGACGGGTTACTGACGCTGACCGCGGCTGAAGTAATGACGCGAAATCCGCGCACCGTAGATCCGGGGGCCATAGCCGAAACAGCGGTAGCGGCGATGAAAGACCGCAAGATCACCTGTCTGTTTGTCGTGGAAAGTGGCGGCGATGGGCGGGCACTGGGCATCCTCAACATCCATGACTGTCTGCGCGCTGGCGTTGCATGACGCATGACAAAACCGCTACACCTTCATTCTCGGATGGTCTTTTGGCTAAAGATCGCGATGCCGTTGCTGGCATTGGCGATCCTGTCGACACTGTTTCTATTCGCCCGGCGGATCGAATTTGAGGGCACCCTGCCCTATGCACAGGTTGAAATTGACGATCTGGCCCGCGATCCGCGCCTGTCGGCACCAGAATACGCCGGGGTGACCAGTGACGGCGCATCGGTCAAGGTGGCGGCACGAACCGCCCGACCGGGGAAGGATGCGGCCAGCCCGGTGACGACAACAGATGTGCTGGCCCTTTATGAAACCCCAAGCGGCGGGAAACTGACCATCGAAGCCAGAGCCGGCACTTTCGACAGCGGCAAGGCCTTGCTGACGCTGAAAGGCTCCGTGGTGTTGACGACGTCGGATGGTTATGTGTTGCGGACCGAAGAGTTGTTGTCGGCGCTGAACAAAACTTTGATCACCGCCAATGTTAAAGTGGTGGCCGATACCCCCCTTGGCCAGATCGAGGCAGGCGCAATGCGGCTGGACGGTCCGGCGACCGAACATCTATTGGTTTTCAACAAGGGCGTAAGGCTTGTATACAAGCCGGAAAGCTGAGGATCTTTGATGCGGTTGATCATTCGCGCCCTGTCGGTGACGTTTCTTCTTTGTGGGCACGCCCCCTTAAGTGCAGCGGCGCAAGAGGCGACGCTGGCCTTTGAAGGGCTGCAGTCAGGCGCGGGTCAACCGGTTGAGATCACTGCCGACGTGTTGTCGATCAACCAAAAAGCCTCAACAGCCATCTTCACCGGCAATGTGTTGGTGATTCAGGGTGAACTCAGGCTGTCTGCCGACGAAATGCTGGTGGAATACCTGCAAGGCGACAAGAGCAAGATCGACAAGCTGCATGCCAGCGGCCACGTTCTTTTGGCCACCAGCACCGAAGCGGCCGAGGCCCAGAAAGCCACTTACTTTATGACCAACAGGCAGATTGAGATGACGGGTGATGTCCTTTTGACGCAAAAAGACACCACGATCACCGGGCAAAAGCTGGTGGTAGATCTGACCAGCGGCACCGGCAAGATGGAAGGTCGCGTCAAGACTGTCTTGCAGCCAGGGGGGAACTGATCCGTGGCAATGGCTCCGAAACTTGTGGCATCCGACGGCAGCGTGGGCCTTAAGGTCCACCATCTGGGCAAAAGCTATCGCCGTCGGCCGGTGATCCGCGATGTATCGCTGGAACTTGGCCGTGGCGAGGTTGTGGCGCTGCTTGGCCCGAACGGATCGGGCAAGACCACCTGTTTTTATAATATTGCTGGCCTGATCACCCCGGACAGTGGTCAGGTGCTGATCGATGGTCAGGATGTGACCGGCCTGCCGATGTATCGCCGCGCCCGGTTGGGGATTGGCTATTTGCCGCAGGAAGTCTCGATCTTTCGCGGGCTTTCGGTCGAAGACAACATCCTTGCAGTGTTGGAACTGACCGTAAAAGACAGCCACAAGCGCCGCGAACGGCTCGAAGAATTGTTGTCCGACTTTTCGATCTCACATCTGCGCCGCACCCCCGCCATCGCATTATCGGGCGGAGAACGTCGGCGGGTTGAAATTGCCCGCTGTCTGGCTGCAAATCCGAAATACCTGCTGCTTGACGAGCCATTCGCCGGTGTTGACCCAATTTCAGTTGGGGATATCCGCGCGCTGGTGCATGATCTGAAATCGCGTGGGATTGGCGTGCTGATCACCGATCACAATGTCCGCGAAACGCTGGAAATCGTCGATCGCGCCTATATTTTGCATGACGGTACAGTATTGATGAGCGGAACCGCTGATGAAGTCGTTCGCGATGAAAACGTAAGGCGCGTGTACTTGGGTCAGAGTTTTCGCATTTCTTAAGCGATAGGGGCTGGATTGTCGGTTCGACCTCAAATCGGTCTGTTTCAGAAGCAAACGCTGACGCTGACGCCGGCGATGCGCAGCGCCCTTAGCTTGCTGCGGATGCCCACCGACCAGTTGATTACTGAAATCTCCCAAGAAGCCCGTGAGAATCCATTTCTGGAGCTGCGCGAGCCTGCCAGCGGCAGTGCCTATGATCTGGCAGTTTCGACCGTCGCCGGGCGTGAGAGTCTGTCGGTGTCGCTGACGCATCAAATAGATCTGCAACGGCTGGATGCAGACACCCGCGCGACGGCGATGTTTCTGATCACGCAGCTTCGCGAAGACGGCTATCTGGATTCTTCGCTGGCGGAACTTGCCGAAGCGCATGGCTTGGGGTTGGCCTTGCTGGAAGCCGGGCTAAGGGCTCTGCAACGCTGCGAACCAACGGGCGTCGGAGCGCGGGATTTGGCCGAATGCCTGCGCCTGCAACTGATCGACAAAGGCTATGTGCCGGATCTGGCCAGCGCCATTGTCCGGCACTTGGAAGATTTCGCCGAAAACCGTCTGGCCCGGGTGATGCGCAATCTTGCGCTGTCGCAACAAGACGTTTCGCGTATGGCAAAGGATATCCGCAGCCTGAACCCGTCGCCAATAACGCCGGAAGGCGATTGGCTCTTGCCCCGCGTGCCCGAGCTGACCGTGCAGCTTGGGCGCGACGGGAAAATCACCGTAACGCTGGATCCCGAAGCATTGCCGACGCTAGTCTTTTCAGAGCTGGGCGATGGAAGCCGCGATTCGCCCGCGATGCAGATATGCTATGACCGCGCCCAACACTTGGCCCGGGGGCTAAGCGCGCGGGCCGTGACATTATTGCGGATCGGGAGACATATTGTTGAAACCCAAAGCGCATTTTTCCAAAATAACCACATGTCGATCCGCCCCGAAAGCCGCGCCGAAGCGGCGGCAGCGCTGAATATGCATGCCTCGACCTTTGGGCGGGCGCTCGCTGGAAAAGCTCTGCTCGCAGATGGGAAAGTCTATGCTTTGGCACAGTTTTTCTCACGCGCGATGCCGACCACGGACGGGTCCATTTCGGCCTTCGACATTCAGGCGCGCCTGAAGTCGCTGATTGCCGCCGAGGAACGCGGTATCCCGCTGGTTGACGCGGCAATTTGTGCGCTTTTAAAAAAGGAAGGCGTTGACATTGCGCGCCGAACCGTCGCCAAATATCGCAAATGCATGCGCATCCCATCTTCCTTCGAACGCCGCCGCCGGAACCTTTCCGAACCGGTCCGGCCGCACATAAAACCGAAGTGAAACAGCCTTCCGATTTTTCGCCATGGTCTGCCGGGACACACAGCCCGACAGACCGAAATTTCGTCCCTAAAGGAGGTCACAATGCGTTATCAGATCACCGGCAAGCAAATCGACGTGGGAGATGCTCTGCAAGCCCATGTAAGGTCTGAACTGGGGGCGACTTTTGAAAAATACGCCCAGCGCCCGACTGATGCTGCGGTGGTTTTCGCGCGTGACGCCCATGAATACCTGTGTGAAGCGACCGTGCACTTATCGACAGGATTGACGGTAGCTGCCAAAGGCCATTCGCACGAAGTCTACGCCGCATTCGAATCCTGCCGCGAAAAAATGGACAAACAGGTCCGCCGCTACAAGCGCCGCCTGCGGGATCATCACCGTGATAACCGCGCACCTGTTGAGTTTGCCGATGCCGCCGTATATGTGCTGGCCGCGAATGACGGACAGGACGAGGCGGAACCCGATACCCTGCAACCCATTATCATCGCCGAGATGGAGGCAAAGATCCCTTCGCTTTCGGTGGGGGAAGCGGTGATGCAAATGGAACTCGCGGGAGCCCCGTTTTTGGTCTTTCGCAATGAAAAACATGGTGGGGTGAACGTTGTTCACCGTCGCGATGACCGGAACGTAGGTTGGATCGACCCGCCCGCACGGGTCTGACCACCAGGCCCGCGCGGCAACAGGATACAGACGAAAAATGGAACTATCGAGCTTTCTACGCCCAAGCGCCGTTCGCGTTCTGGGTCAATCGACGAATAAAAAGCGTCTGTTCCAAGACCTTGGCGATATCGCGCATGCGGTCTATGGGATGGATGCCTCTGCAACCATCGACGCCCTGCAGGAGCGCGAGACCCTAGGGCCGACCGGCGTGGGGCACGGCGTGGCCTTGCCCCACGCGCGTCTGCATGGTCTTGAACGTGTTGCCGGAATTTTCGTGCGCTTGGAAAGACCGATGGACTTCGATGCGGTTGATCGGATGCCCGTCGATCTGATCTTTGCCCTTTTCGCACCCAAAGATAGCGGCGTCGAGCATTTGAAAGCCCTGGCGCTCGTCTCGCGCACGCTGCGTGAAGAGGCAATGCGCGCCAAACTGCGCTCCAACAGCGACCCTGCGGCCTTGCACGCCGTCCTGACCGAAAGCCGTACCACGCATGCCACGTGATCGCCTATTGGATCAAATTGCCTGACCAAGGTCCAAAGCCAAACGTCAGATAGTCGCGCTGATAGGCGGCGCGTGTCAGCGCCTCGATATCCGGGTCGTAAATCGCAACCAGCGCTGCGTCCAAAAGCGCTGTCTTCTTGCCCAGTGGCACAAACTGCACGCCAAGAGTCGCGCAGAGTTGCGCCAGACCGTTTGCCAAATCATCTTCACGGATCACCACATCCGGCGGCGCCGCGCGTGAAAAGCCGGTCACCAGCGCTGTCTGGCTGGCCCATGCGGGATCAACGCGAACATTCGTCTGGCCATTCAGATTCGCCTTCAAAAATCGCAAAAACTGCTTGAACGCGGCGCGATGTGCCGGTGGGTCCGCATGTGCCGCTCCCAGCGGGCCGATTTTGTATTGGCGCGCCAATTGTTCGTTAAGTTCGGGGTTTTCTGCGGACAAGACCATCTCGGAAAATGCCGAATAGGCCCGCGCGACCGGATGGCGCAGCACGGTGAAGCTGCGATGTGCTACGTGGTCCCGCATCCAGTCGCGCAAGGACGCTTGGCTAAAGCCGGTCGTCAACCCCTGCTGATCTGAAGACCCCAGCCGTGCCAACCATGCTTCCACTTGGGAAGTTGGCCCGCTGCGCACTGGCATAAACAACAAGGGTGCGCCCTTGGCGGCCACAAAGCCGGGAACAGCAGCGCCACGGCGCGGCTCAAAATTTGGGGTGCGTGACAAGTTAAAGCGATCAAGCCCCGCCAAAGCCGCGGTCATTTCCGCCGGATTTGTGACTTTGTCAGCCAGGGCTTCGGGGTTTTGCGGAATGAGCGATTTTGCCGGGGTAACTTCGGCAGCCTCGACCCCTAGATATCGGCAAACCCCGGTCAGAACCGCCGTATCACCGATATCATCATAGTCGATGTAGAACGCAGTCTGACCGGCAACCTGCAACCCATGCAGGATGCGGAGCTGAAATTCTTGCGCTTGCTCCAGATGTGCAAGAAACTCGACCGGATCGAAGCTGATTTTTGTCGACTTCAGCCGACGCACGTCATTCAGTTTCCATTGCCCGGTCTGACGGGCAATCTTAAGGCTGACATAACTTTCCACAGGATTGCGCGTCAGGATGACTTTGGCGCAACGCGCGTCTGCCAAAATTTCATCAAATACCCGCGGATCGTGATCGGGAAAGTATCGAAAGCCGTTGAGGTCGGGCGCAGCGCGAATATGCTCCAACAGCATTTTCGGTCGGGCGTCGCGCTCGGCCATCGACATCCCGAAAAGCGCGTCCCGGTTTGGATAGCCAACGAATACGGGGTTAAACGCTTCGCCGTGGCAGACAATGCCCGGTACTGTATTCAGGCTTTGTTCAAGGAAATTCGACCCGGTCCGCATCGCCGCGAAAATGACAAATGACTGAAAGCGCGTGCCCGCCATCTACTTACCCCTATTGCACCAAAAAAGGGCGCTCGCGCAGCGGGCCGTCGGGCTGCCAGTTTTGGCTGATCGGAAAATCACCCGTCAAGGTTGGCTGCATTCCTTGGTTTTTCAGATTTTGCAAGAACTGACCAAACCCGACCAGGCCCGTCATGCGTGGCGCTTCCGCGATTCGCCGGGGGGCGCGCGGGGTGATCTCGTCGATGATGATCTGCAAATGCTCCATCGGATTTTCAAGAAAATCGGCCATCGTCCAGATCCGCACCCGCGCCTTCACCGATGGGGACCGCAGCAGCGCCAGATGTTCGGTCTCAATCCGCTGCAGACGCGCAGCTTCGGCGCGGATCGTGGCAAAGCTGTCTTGTTTACGGAACAAAGGCACTGCCCATGTGCCCGAGATCACCGATATCTGCGCATTTGCATCCGTCGCTATGAACGCATTGCAAGCCTGTGTATCGCGCGGCCCGAA
Source organism: Pseudomonadota bacterium (assembly GCA_031376305.1). Classification (GTDB taxonomy): domain Bacteria; phylum Pseudomonadota; class Alphaproteobacteria; order Rhodobacterales; family Rhodobacteraceae; genus TMP-24. The sequence continues at coordinate 10,749 of JANMDM010000130.1, forward strand.
TTGAAAACACTGCCGCTCCCCGCGCGTGCTCCAAATCAGATTGGTCAGAAACGCCCGTGGATTGTAATCGCGCAGCAAAGCATTGTCCGGCAAGCAGCCGTTGAACATAGGCTCACCGCCGGCGAATTCGGCGCGAGCGGGGGCGAATATATGGCCGTGCACACGGCAGCCCACAGATTTGGCAAGCCAGTTGTCAAAATTCTCAAACAGATCGGAAAACCCATGAAAGACCGAATATGGCGCGCTGGTCTTGCCATTTTCCCTGTCCTGCGCCGGAAAACGGCTTTGCATGTAAAGTCCGGGACGGCCATTCACGCGGCGGTCCACCGCTTTGGCAAAAAGCCGGTCGATTTTGCCGGGGCTTGGCTCGGCCCGCTCTGCAGTGCTGGGCGCGGCACTCAAGAATGCGTGGTACAATCGTTCCGCTTGCGGCCAGATTTTGCGCGCGACAAAGCAATCCGACCGACGCAAAAGTTGCAGATGATCGTCGAAGAAACTATGCGGTTTGCCCTGAATGTCGAACTTTGACAAAGTCAGCGAGCGGCTTTCTATTCGCGTGGCATACTGCCGTGCAAGCGTCTGAAAATAGCTTTCATCGGGAATCCAAACCCTGCGGAAATAGCGGTTAAACTCCTCGCGTTTCGGATCGTCCAGGATCGATTTCAGCGTCCTGCGGGTCAGGCACCACCATTGCGATCCAAGGTGGGGAACAATTCCTGCAGGTATACGGCGATGGAATCCTATTTTGCGTTGGAAGCGGACATAGGCGTCAAAAAGTTGCGGGTGCCTGCGCCACGCGAATGGAAAGCGAAGGGTAAAACGTTCAACCGCCAACCCATCGACAATCCATGGCACATCCCGCGTTGTCACGCTTTCGATAAAATCAGTGCCAGGATGGTCGGCAAGATAATCCACCAACTCCTGATGGGGACGCAACGGCAAGCAAGAGCCCGATGCCAGGTAAACATGTGCAAGGTCTGGATGCCGCGTCAATAGCAAGTCCGCAGCTGCAAGTGTGGCGGCCACAAGTCCGAACGTTCCCCATTCGCAAGTGAAGCGGGGCGACAAGCTCACGTTGGGCAAGTCAGCAACCGAACGGACGAAATCAGAATAGTCTTTGCCCTTTGCCCGCGCGTCGACATGGATCACCACGGGTGAACCCGCCTCAGCCCAGAAACGCGCCACTTGGGCTGCACGTTTGAAGGCAGTATGGCAAAGCATGATGACGCCGACGCTCATCCCAGCCGCCTCATGCCCAGTTCCCTTTCGACATCAGTCCCAAAATTTCAAGCTGACGCCAGTTTATGTATTTCTCGGTCCACTTGCACCACAGATCGGTCTGGCCCGGATCTGTGACCGCATAGGCAAGGTATTCCCGGCTGGATGCGAAATGCTGTCCGCGCAGCTTTTCTTCGGCGACTTTCTCGCTGAAGGTGGACAAGAATTTTGCATGCAACAGGCAACCCGAAGCTTTCTCGCCACCAACACTGTCATAAACCAGATTAAGCCCACGCGGCAGGAGCATGTGGGTCGAATTCACATAGGCGTAACTCCGGTCCCATTTAACCAAGGGGATCTTGTTCAGCGACGGCGCATTTTCCGGATCATCGGCAAAGAACGTTCTTGCCCGCGGGCCACCTTGGATCCACAAATTGCCGTACTGCGGGTTTTTAGAAATCATGTAGTTTCCGCTGTCAAATCCATCAGCAATTTCAAAGGGGTCCTGGCCTTCGCAGTATGGTTTCGCGGCGATTGGGCCTTTTGGATACATGTCCAGCATCATCGCCGGAAAGGACCGGATCGCATAGGCATCCAGCCAATCGGTCAGCGCTTGGATCGGGCGCGTATCGCAGAAGGGATACACGAAAAATTCGTCCACATCGACAGCCAGCGTCCAGTGCCGGTGGCCATAGCGCGCCAAAAGCCAGTTAACCCAATCCATACCATAGCGCGAAGCCTCGTAGCTGGCGTTGGTGAGCCAAAGTGACACATCAGGCTGCGCCGACAAATACTCCTGCGTGCCATCGGTCGAGCCATTGTCGACCATCAAAAAGTGGCCGATCCCCAGATTTCGATAGTACTCCAAAAAATACGGCAAACGAATGCGTTCGTTGCGGACCGACGAAAACAAAAGCACCGCCGACCGGGCGATCTTTCGCGTACGGTCGGAATGGCTATGCAGCTCCCGCCGCTTGCGAAAGGCGCGGAAGCGAAGGCGCTTGCGAAGCAGGCGCAGGCGGTATCTTTCCCAAAGTCTCAAATCTGTCCCCGTGGCGACTGTGGTCAGCTCAGATCACACAGGCCTATCAAACCCAATTAAAGACAAGGTTGAAATGTCTTGTCCAGTCCGGAACTTTTGCCGGAACTGGGCGCAGCCGGGGTGATTTTGCCAAAAGTGTCAGTGTTCTTATCCCGGATCCCCAAGCGGATAGATCGCCTGGCAAGGCATAAATTGGATAGCTGCCCAAAACTTCACGGGTTACCGGCAGATCGCTGGCCAAGACCGGAACACCAAGTGCTGCGGCTTCGGCGGCCGGAAGGCCGAAACCCTCGGCGTGGCTGGGGGCCAAAAGCCCGCAAGCGTTCTGGAGCATTGCGGTGACCGCGCCATCCGTCAGGTTCGCAACCTCAAACACTGATTTTCCCATGAAAGGCTCGGAATCGAGCCGCCGAAAGACCATTTCGTTCCGCCATCCCCGCCGCCCGACAATGAAAAGCTGCGGGATTTCCTCTGGCGGCAAGGTTGCGTGGAAATCGGCCCAGATGTCCAATAACAGTGTGTGGTCTTTGCGGGGCTCAATTGTTCCCAGCGTCACGAAATATGGGTGCTTTAGGTCAAGCGCCATGGGGACTGCCGCAGCGTCCGGCGCGGCGGTCTCAATGCCCAGATGCGCAACTTTCGTCGGCGCACGCGTGCCAAGAACACCGGCCCAGCGCAAGACGTCCGCCTCGACTGCCGCGGAAGTGCAGAGCAGCAGGTCCGCATGACGCATGGCGGCGGCCAGCTTTTCGCGAAACTCGGTGGGCGCGCGCCCGCCCGAGTACTGTGGAAAGTCGAGCGGAATCGTATCGTGGATCATAACCGCGATACGCATGCCTGACACTTGGCGCAGCTGCCCAAGCATTCGGTCGGTCAAATTGCTATGGCCCACATTCAGATAGCTGATACCCGCCGAAAACTGCCCAACCAGCCAATCGGCCAGATGGCTGGGCCGCACCTTTGCAAGAGCATGGGGGCGCAGTGCTGCCTCAAGCGCTGGCGTACGGCGGTTGTGCGCAAGGGTCCGGCTGAAAACTGACGTGGGGGGAATTGTGCTGCTATCGTCCACCCAAGATAACAAGCGCGGGGCGCAATTGCTGCCAAGGATCAGATATCCCAGGGCGGTTCGGCAGATCATCGCAAACGGGCGGTTTTGTGCAATTAATGCGCGCACATAGGCCCGTTCGACCCGATCTATGCCAGTCAGCGGCCCTGCCCCGGCGCGGGCCACCAGTCTGGTGATGTCAAGAAGTCTGACGGGCGCCTCAGCGCTCATAGTGGCCGGTTTGGTGCCATCGCCAGGCATCGGTAATCATTGCGCCCATGTTTGAACGTGTGGGTTTCCAACCCAACTCTCGCAAGGCACGGTCGGTGCCGCAAACCAATTTTACCGCGTCCCCCGGCCGTCGGTCACCGTAGACCACAGGCACTTCGCGGTTGGTGACGATACGGGATTGGTCAATCACTGCGCGCACCGAAAAGCCGTTCCCGGTGCCCAGACAAAATACCCGCGGGCCATTACCCTTCTCAAGCCATTGCAGTCCAAGAACATGGGCCTCGACCAGATCCATGACGTGCACATAGTCGCGCACACAGGTTCCGTCTGCGGTGGGATAATCGGTGCCAAAAACCGTCAGGGCCGGGCGCTTACCCTCCACCGCATCCAGCATCAGCGGTATCAAGTGTGTTTCCGGCCGATGATGCTCACCAATTTCACCCTCGGGGTCGGCGCCAGCCACGTTGAAATAGCGGAAAATCACCGGGCGAAGACCGTGCGACGCCGAAAAATCCGACAGCATATCCTCGATCGCGCGTTTCGATTTACCATAGGCGTTGATGGGCGCTTGCGGGGTGTCTTCGTTTAGAATGACACCATCCTGATCGCCGTAAGTCGCACATGTAGATGAAAACACAAAGTCCAGACAGCGTGCTGCGATGGCCGCCTCTATCAAAGTCAAAGACGACAACACATTGCCGCGCCAATAGGCCCCTGGGTCACGCATGGAATCGCCGACAAGGCTCAGGGCAGCGAAATGCATGACCGCAACCGGGTTCCAGCGCGCAAAGACTTCGTCAAGCCGGACGCGATCAGCCAGATCCCCTCGCTCGAACGGGCCGAATTTGACGGCATCCTCCCAGCCGGTCACCAGACTATCGTAGGTTACCGGCACATAGCCTGCATCCCGCAAAGACTTGCAGGCGTGGGATCCGATGTACCCGGCACCCCCGGTAACCAGGATCGTCTTGGTCATTCAGATTACTCGGCGGCCTTGCGCATTGATGTCATCTCAATCAAGAACTGCGAAAACTCATCATGCAGTTCTGCCCTGGCAAGGCCAAAGGCGACCGTCGCCTGCAAGAAGCCGGCTTTTGACCCGCAATCGAAACGCTGCCCACGGAAGCGGTAGCCATAGACATTGTTCGACTTGGTGATTTCTTCGGCGATGGCGTCGGTCAACTGAATTTCGCCACCAGCACCAGATTTCATCCGGTTCAGGTTTTGCATGATGTTTGGTGTCAGGATGTAGCGCCCGATCACCGCAAGATTCGAAGGCGCCTCAGACGCTTTGGGTTTTTCGACCATCCCTTTCACCGAGACCATCGACCCCATGTCTTCAAGGACATCAAGAACACCGTAGGAAGACGCCTTTTCCGATGGCACTTCCATCGCGGCGACCATGTTGCCGCCAGTTTCGGCATAGGCTTCGACCATTTGCTGCAAGCAGGGCTTTTCTGCGGCGATAACATCATCCGGCAAAATGACCGCAAAAGGCTCGTCGCCGATCAGACGGTGCGCGCACCAGACTGCATGGCCAAGGCCCAGCGCCTTATGCTGGCGAATATAGGCGATGGCACCTGAATCCATATTGGTTGCGCGCAGCGCCTCCAGCAGGTCTTCCTTGCCCGCCTTCTTCAGATTTGCTTCCAGCTCGTGCGCATGATCGAAATAATCCTCAAGCGCACCTTTTCCGCGCGAGGTTACAAAGATGAATTCTTTGATGCCGGCCGCACGGGCCTCATCAATCGCATACTGAATCAGCGGGCGATCAACGAGCGTCATAATTTCTTTTGGGATCGACTTGGTCGCGGGCAGGAAGCGCGTTCCAAGACCGGCAACCGGGAAAATCGCTTTTGTAACCTTACGCTTCATTCAAGTACCCCGATCCCATTGCCCCCCATTTTGGAGACGGTGTTTTTCAATTCTAGTACGCAGCCGATATGTCGAACAAGACTTGGACAAGATTAGGGCTTTTTGCAGCGGCTACAGGGGGAATTTTTGGCAGAATGAGTCTGTTATGCCATATTAGTTGACGCGATGGAAACTGCACAGTCAGGAATTCCTGAAGCCGGAGCCCCACAAGGCGACTTCCCGCGCGATCCGGGAACGAAAGCGCCAGAATCGGAAATATGAGTCGCTGCGCCGTGATTTTCCGAAGATTCCACCGCTCTGAAGCCAGTAACCGTCCGGCAAAAAAACGATTCGGTGAAAGAACGCGGTTGGGCTGAACAGGAACAATCGAACGGTTTTGCCCTCTGCCGCATCAGCTTTCGCTTGCCTTCGCAAGCGCCGGTTTTGCCAGGATCGACCGAACAGATCGGTCAGCACAAAGTGGCGCGCCGAGAATTTCTGAAAATCCGCCGCAGGCTCCGGCAAGGGTCTCATCGCGCACAAGGTCCGGGTCAGACCATCTGAAAACCCGGCCTGAAAGGTTTTTTCCAACCCCGCTACGGCGCGCGGCTCGATATGCGCCGACACCATCAGGGTCAAAAGTTTGCGCCGCTCTTGCAGACAAAGCGATTGACGGGCCGCGTCAACTTCAGCGTCGGAGGCATGGTTACGACGCAATGTCACTGCGGCACTGGCGCCAACATCCCAAAGGCTGCGCGGCGCTTTGTCAGTTCGGCGTGTCTCACTGGCTGCTTTGCCGTGGTGTACGCGGGCGCTGGGCACAACGGCTACGATAGCCCCATTGCTAGCCAGCCTTAAGTTCAGCTCGGTCTCGTCCAAATAATACCGTAGCTCAGGGTCAAACCCGCCAAGCGCTGCCAAAACTGAACGGCGATAGGCGCAGTTCACACCCTTGATTTCAACCGCATGGCCGGGGCTGGCACGGTGCAAACTGGTCTGATCTTCGGACACATCAAGCGGGGCCGTTGCAAGACACCGATCAACCAGACCGCTTTTCCATTGAAAGCTGATGCCATTTGCACCCAGCACAAAGCCCCCGGCGGCAGCAACGTTTGCGTCAAGAAATGGCGCGGACAGATTGCGCAGCCAGTGTGGTTCCGGCACCGCATCATCGTCGATGAAAGCCACAACTGCACCGGCGGCCGCCGCGATTCCAAGGTTTCGGGCGATGGATATATTGCGCTCGGCGAATGCCACGGTTTTGACCGGGAAGTCGCGCGCAACAGCCAACCCGTCTGTGTCGGCGACAACGATCACCTCGAAGCACGGATGATCCAGTTGCGAAATCGCGGTCAGGCACCGCTGAAGTAACTTCGGCCGCCCGCGCGAAGCGATAACGATGCTGACCGGCATCATGGCGGTTACTTCATTCCCATCTCGGCCATCATGGCTTCGATGCGCGGCACATCAGAGGGGTTGTTCAATTCCCAGAATTGCCGCCCCTTGGCATCAACCTCGACACACAAAACCGGGCGGTCGTTTTCCAGAAAGCGGAGTTGTTCCAGCCCCTCAAGGTCTTCCAATGCGCCCATATTCCACCCGGAATAGGCAGCCAGCGCCGCAGGCCGGTAGGCATAAACCCCCACATGATGAAAAACAGGCGTAGATTCGTTATCCTGATAGCTGTGTGCCGTAAATGGGATCACCTCTTTCGAGAAATAGAGCGCCCGACGTCCGAACCCAAAAACGGCGGTGGTGCCACCGACCCTGCCATTGCGGCGATCTTCGAGAAAGCCGTTCAGGGCGCGCCCATCACAGCGCAACACCGGGGTGGCAACCTCGGCCCCCGGATCGGCGCGCAGGCCCGTGACCAGATCCTCGATAAACCAATGCGGGGTCAAAGGCGCATCGCCTTGCAGGTTCACCACGATGTCATAGCTGCCGCCCAACACACCCAACGCCTCGGCACAACGTTCGGTGCCGTTCTGGCAAGACTCGGAGGTCATTACCACTTCGGCTCCAAACGCCTCTGCATGGGTGCGGATCCGCGCATCGTCAGTGGCCACAACAACGCGGTCAGCCCCCGTCACGGCCATCGCCGCATCCCAGCTTCTGCGGATCAGGCTGCGGGATTGGCCATCCGCGCCTTTCAACGTGACAAGCGGTTTTCCCGGATAGCGGGTTGAGGCGTAGCGGGCAGGAATGACGATAAGTACAGACACTATTTCACCAAAAGAACGCCAGGAGCATAGGCGATGAAGAAGGGGTTCTCAAACCCGGGCTTGCCATAAGTAAAGGGCGCATGGTCGTCAAACCGCACCATTTCGCCGCCTGCGCCACGCAACACCGCATCACCTGCTGCCGTGTCCCACTCCATGGTGCGGCCAAGGCGGGGGTACAGATCAGCCTCGCCTGCGGCCACAAGGCAGAACTTCAGCGACGATCCGGCACTGGTCATGTCACGCACGGCATATTGGGCAATGTAATCATCTGTCGCCTGATCGCGATGCGATTTCGACGCCACTACCATGAGCGCGCGGTTATCGGGCATCGACACTGAAATCGGGATTTGGTGGCCCGGATGATCCTTGGCGAAATCCCCCCGTTCTTCGACCGATCGGCCATCGGCAAGCGTATAGAACAGCCGCTGTTTGGCCGGGGCGTAGACCACGCCACGCAGCGGCACACCATTTTCCACATAGGCGATGTTCACAGTAAAGTCGCCGCGGCGCTGGACGAACTCTTTGGTTCCGTCCAAAGGATCAACGATCAGAAAGGTCGAGACCGTCTGCCCATGCGTATCTGCCTGTTCTTCGGTCACAATCGGCAGCGACGGAAATTCCCTGGCCAATGCGGCGAAGATCAGCGCATCCGCCGCCTCATCTGCGGCGGTCACCGGGCTTGCGTCGGACTTGGCCCGCACGTCGAAATCCGGGGAATTGTAGATCTCCATAATCTTGTCACCCGCCTCAAGCGCCAGCCTGCGCATGATCATGGTCAGCCTGTCGAAATCCACGTCTGTCCCTCCCGAAGCGGTCCGTGTTGATCGGAATGCTGATTGCCTTTATGGTCATCGCATAAAGGAACAGCAAGAATTCCCGTGTACGACTGGCCCATAAGGACAGGAACAGGCGCGAAAGCAGTAAGATGTTCAGAATTGATACCAAGAAAACCGGCGGATCTGCTGCTATCAGCATTGCCGAACTGATCTACCACAGTACGGTCAGGGCGGCACGTGGCAGCCATTCGAATGCGATGTTTGGCCTGGTCATGAACGTGGCACAGTCGGCGTTCTTCATTTTGGCGCTTTATGTCACGATGACGCTTTTGGGTATGCGGTCTGCGGTTTTGCGTGGCGATTTTGTTGTGTTCCTGATTTCCGGCATCATGTCCTACATGACCTACAACAAGACCATGAAATCGATCTTTGGCGCTGAGGGCCCGTCATCGCCAATGATGCAGCACGCCCCAATGACAACTGCCGTTGCCATCGCCTCAGCCGCGCTGAGCTCGCTTTATCTGCAGATTTTATCAAGCGGCGTAATCTTGTTCGTCTATCACATCGCCTTCGTGCCCGTCGAAATCAAAGACCCCGCATTTGCTTTTTCGATGATACTTGCCGCTTGGGCCTTTGGTGTTGGCACCGGAATGGTGCTTTTGGCGATAAAGCCTTGGGCGCCGAAACTAGCTCCACTGCTGGTGATGATCGTGTCACGCGTCAACGTGTTTGCGTCTGGAAAAATGATGGTGGGGAATGCTCTTGGCTTCGTTCAACTAAAGTTTTTTGACTGGAACCCGCTGTTTCATGTGATCGACCAGATGCGCGGGGCGATTTTCATAAACTATGTACCGCGTAACTCTTCGTTGTCCTACGCTATCTGGGTGTCCATCGCCCTGATTGCATTAGGGTTGATGGGCGAGTTTTTCACCCGCAAACACGCCTCAAGCAGTTGGTCGGCACGTTAGACCGCTGCCTGATGGTGGGTGCCGGTGTTGCCGATCCGTTTGTTAAGCGTTTTTCTGCTTTTTTCCCGCGCTTTCGCTGCTTGCAGCCACTTAGCCGCATCCCTATATACGCCCAGAAGCCGGTTGGGGGTGATGCCCCGGCCAATATTGGGATCAGAGGACGGAGGCCGTTTTCGGGTCTGTTCTCCGCATAATCGCCGAAGCAAGAGGTACTTACATGGCCAAAGTCATCGGGATCGACCTCGGGACCACGAACTCCTGCGTTGCCATCATGGATGGGGCGCAGCCACGGGTCATCGAGAACGCCGAAGGGGCGCGCACGACGCCGTCCGTCGTCGGTTTTACTGACAGTGAACGTCTGGTGGGCCAGGCGGCAAAACGTCAGGCCGTTACCAACCCCGCCAATACGGTTTACGCGGTGAAACGCCTGATCGGGCGCCGTGTGACCGACGCCGAAGTCGAAAAAGACCGCAAGATGGTTCCCTATACCATCGTTGATGGCGGCAACGGCGACGCTTGGGTCGAAGTGAAGGGCGATAAATACAGCCCGGCGCAGGTTTCGGCTGTGATCCTTCAGAAGATGAAGGAAACCGCGGAATCCTATCTGGGTGAAACCGTCACCCAGGCAGTCATCACGGTTCCGGCTTATTTCAATGACGCCCAGCGTCAGGCCACCAAGGACGCAGGCAAGATCGCCGGTCTTGAGGTGTTGCGGATCATCAACGAACCCACCGCTGCGGCGCTGGCTTACGGTCTTGACAAGAAAGAATCGAAAACCATCGCGGTCTATGACCTTGGTGGCGGCACCTTCGACATCACCATCCTGGAAATCGACGACGGATTGTTCGAAGTGAAATCGACCAACGGCGATACGTTCCTAGGCGGCGAAGATTTCGACATGCGCATCGTCAATTATCTTGCTGACGAGTTCAAAAAGGAAAACGGCGTCGATCTGTCCAAGGACAAGATGGCCCTTCAGCGGCTGAAGGAAGCCGCCGAGAAAGCCAAGATCGAGCTGTCCTCCAGCCAGCAGACCGAAATCAACCAGCCGTTCATCTCGATGAACGCCTCGTCGGGCACGCCGCTGCACCTGGTGATGAAGCTGACCCGTGCCAAGCTGGAAAGCCTGGTGGGCGACCTGATCAAGAAGTCAATGAAACCCTGCGAGGCCGCGTTGAAAGATGCGGGCCTGACGAAAGGCGATATTGACGAAGTGGTTCTGGTTGGCGGCATGACCCGGATGCCCCGCGTGATCGAAGAAGTGACGGCGTTTTTCGGCAAAGACCCGCATAAGGGTGTGAACCCGGATGAGGTGGTGGCCTTGGGTGCGGCCATTCAGGCGGGCGTGTTGCAGGGCGATGTGAAAGACGTGGTGCTGCTGGATGTGACGCCGTTGTCGCTGGGTATCGAAACATTGGGCGGGGTATTTACCCGCCTGATCGACCGGAACACCACCATACCGACCAAGAAGTCTCAGGTCTTCTCGACCGCCGAAGACAACCAGAACGCCGTGACAATCCGGGTGTTTCAGGGCGAGCGTGAAATGGCCCAGGACAACAAGATGCTTGGCCAGTTCAATCTTGAAGACATCCCGCCCTCGCCACGCGGATTGCCACAGATCGAGGTAACCTTCGACATCGACGCCAACGGCATCGTGTCGGTCGGCGCCAAGGACAAAGGCACCGGCAAGGCACAAAATATCACGATCCAAGCCTCGGGCGGTCTGTCCGATGAAGAGATCGACAAGATGGTGCGCGATGCCGAAGCCAATGCCGAAGGCGATAAGGCCCGCAAGGAACTGGTCGAGGCGAAAAATCAGGCTGAAAGCCTGATCCATTCGACCAAGAAATCCTTGGAAGAGCATGGCGACAAGGTCGATTTTTCGACCGTTGAAGCGATCGAACTGGCGATGGGCGCGCTTGAAGAAACCCTCAAGTCCGAAGACGCGGGCAAGATCAAGGGCGGCATCCATAACCTGACCGACGCGGCGATGCGACTGGGCGAAGCCATCTACAAGGCCAGCCAGACCGAAGGCGGCAAAGGTGGCGATGATGACAGCGCCCGCGAAGTCGATGACGACATCGTCGATGCCGATTTCGAAGATCTGGGCGACGAGAAAAAGCGCCGCTGATACGGCCGGAACACCGGGGCCGACCCGCCGATAGGTTGGGTCGGCCTACGCGTTTCCCCAAGGGATGCACGAATGGCAAAGCGCGATTTCTACGACGTTCTGGGTATCTCCCGCGGGGCCCCCGCTGACGAGATCAAGAAAGCCTATCGCACCAAAGCGAAAGAGCTTCACCCCGACCGCAATCAAGACAACCCGGAATCTGAAGCCAAGTTCAAAGAGGTGAACGAGGCTTACGATATCTTGAAGGATGACACCAAAAAAGCCGCCTATGACCGTTATGGTCATGCGGCCTTTGAAGGTGGCATGGGTGGCCCGCGCGGCCAGCAAGGCAATGGCGACTTTGCCAGCGCATTTTCCGACGTGTTCGAAGATCTGTTCGGCGATTTCATGGGCGGACGCGGGGGCGGTGGGGGGGGGCGATCCCGTGCCCAGCGCGGATCGGATCTGCGCTATAACCTGCGCGTTTCGTTGGAAGAAGCCTATAAGGGCATCCAGAAAACCATCACTGTGCCGACCGCGCTGAATTGCGGCTCGTGCAATGGCACCGGCGCCGAGGGCGGCTCCGAACCACAGACCTGCCCAACCTGCTCCGGCATGGGCAAGGTGCGCGCGCAGCAAGGTTTCTTCACCGTCGAACGCGCCTGCCCAACCTGCAATGGCGCGGGTCAGATCGTCAAGAACCCCTGCAAAGTCTGCCATGGAGCCGGGCGGATCGAAAAGGAACGTTCGCTTTCCGTCAATATCCCGGCGGGTGTCGAAACCGGCACCCGCATCCGCCTGAGCGGCGAAGGCGAAGCCGGGGTGCGGGGCGGTCCGACAGGCGATCTTTATATTTTCATCGAAGTTCGCGAACACGCCATTTTCCAGCGCGAAAGCGTGAACTTATATTGCCGGATTCCGGTGTCTATGGCCACGGCCGCCCTTGGTGGGGATGTCGAAGTGCCAACCATTGATGGTGGCCGCAGTCTGATGAAAGTGCCCGCCGGCAGCCAAACCGGCAAGCAGATGCGACTGCGCGGCAAAGGCATGCCCGCGCTTCGCGGTGGTGCTCACGGCGATATGCTGATCGAGATCGCGGTCGAAACCCCGATCAATCTGACATCCCGCCAAAAGGAACTGCTGCGGGAGTTCGAGAAACTCAGCGAAAACAACAATCCTGAGGGCACGTCCTTCTTTACCAAGGTCCGCGGATTCTGGGATGGGATGACCAAGTGACAGCCGGGCCTGCGCCCAGTGCCGATCTGAAATCCCGCATCCGCGATCAAGCCTTGGCCGAGGGTTTTACCGCTCTCGGCTTTACTGTTCCTGGGGCCATCCCGGAAGCTGCAACCCGCCTGGCCACCTTTGTCAATCAGGGGCGCCATGGCCAGATGGCCTGGATGGAGGATCGTATGGAATGGCGGGGCAGTCCGACGGCACTGTGGCCCGCGGCGCGCTCGGTCATCATGCTGGCAGAAGCTTACACCCCTGACACCGATCCTTTGGCAGTGCTGGCCCGGAAGGATCGCGCGGCGATCAGCGTTTACGCGCAGGGCAAGGACTACCATGATCTAGTGAAGAAGCGCCTGAAACGGCTGGGGCGCTGGCTGATTGACCAAGCCGGAGGCGAGATCAAGGTCTTCACCGACACCGCCCCGGTCATGGAAAAGCCGCTGGCTCAGGCGGCGGGGCTCGGTTGGCAGGGCAAGCACACCAACCTTCTGTCGCGCGATCTTGGCAATTGGTTCTTCCTCGGCGCGATCTTCACCACGCTCAACATCGCGCCCGACGCCCCCGAGGTCAGCCATTGCGGCAGTTGCACCGCCTGTCTCGACATCTGCCCGACAGCGGCGTTTCCTGCCCCTTACCAGCTTGATGCGCGGCGCTGCATTTCCTACCTGACCATTGAACACAAAGGTCCGGTGGACGAGGCATTGCGCGCGCTGCTTGGCAACCGCATCTACGGTTGCGATGATTGTCTGGCGGTCTGCCCCTGGAACAAATTCGCGCAAACCGCGCATGAGGTGGGATACGCCAGCCGCTTTGCAGAGGCGCCGCGTCTGGCTGAGCTTGCAGTTTTGGATGACACTGCGTTTCGCGCCTTGTTTTCTGGCAGCCCGGTCAAACGCATCGGCCGCGATCGCTTCGTGCGCAATGTGCTATATGCGATCGGAAACGCGGGCGATCCTTCGCTTTTGGCCGTAACAGAGCCGCTTTTACGCGATCCCGATTCCACCGTTGCAGATGCCGCCCACTGGGCCGTTGCGCGAATGACAGGGCAG
>JANMDM010000137.1:0-12398 GCA_031376305.1 Pseudomonadota bacterium
GGCTACCGCGTCTCGGACCCCGAACGCTACGGCGTCGTCGATTTCGACCGCGAGGGCCGGGTGCTGTCGATTGTTGAAAAACCGGAAAACCCCAAAAGCTCTGATGCCGTCACCGGGATCTACTTCCTCGACGCAACCGCCCCCGGCCGGGCCCGCAAGATCAACCCGTCGCCGCGCGGCGAGCTGGAGATCACCCATCTGTTGAACAGCTATCGCAGCGAGGGCGCCCTCAGCGTCGAAAAACTCGGGCGCGGCTATGCCTGGCTCGATACCGGCACCCATGAAAGCCTGCTGGAGGCGGCGGAGTTCATCCGCACCATCGAGGACCGCCAGAACCTGAAAATCGGCTGCCCGGAAGAGATTGCCTTCCAGAACGACTGGATCAGCGCCGACCAGTTGCGAGAACTGGCGAAACCCTACCTCAAGACCCAATACGGCAAGTATCTGGCGCGGGTGGCGGACGAGGCCGAGGGGTAGACGGCATTCACCGCACCTACCGCCTCCCGGCGAAGAAAAGGAACCGTAGGGTGGGTGCTTGCACGCACCATCCCCTCCCGCTGTTGTCGGAAATGCCTGAAAATGGTAGGCTGCCACCTTCCGCAGGCCTCGGTCATTCCAGACAGACCACGCCGGGGGTGCTGAACAGATCAGGGAGGCGATGATGACGAAACTCAATCCTTTCTGCGTCCGGACTCTTGCCCTGTCTCTTTTCTTCTTCTGGCCGGGTGCAACCGCCGTCATGGCGTCGGAATTGCTTGACGCGGTCAAGGCCGAGGATGTCGGGCGGGTTGAGGCCGCACTTGCCGCGGGCGCGGATGCCAACGAACTTGATCCATCGACGATGACGCCGCTGCATATGGCTGCGGCCCGCGGGTCGGTTGACATTGCCAGGCTGCTGATCGACGCCGGGGCCGACGTCGAGGCCGAAACCGGCACGGGTCAGGGCAAGGCGCATCCCCTGCACCTTGCCGCCGAGTTTGACCACGCGGCGGTCGCCGCCCTGCTGCTTGAACATGGCGCGAAAGCGGATGTCCGCGATTCCCGCAGCAATACCGCGCTCTTGATTGCCGCAAAGTCCGGCTATGCCGATGTCGTCGAAGTGCTGTTGCAGGCGGGTGCCGATCCGCTAGCCGAGGAGGCGAGCTATCACGACACCGCCATCTACATCGCCGCGATGAAAGGTAACCTCGATGTGGTGAAGCTGATCGTATCACAGGGCGTCGATGTCAACCTTCGCAACAGCCACACCGGCGAGACGCCGCTTTGGGTCGCGTCGATGGAAAGTCGCTTCAACGTCATGGAGTTTCTTCTCTCAAGCGGCGCCGATCCGAACATCGCCGACAGCAGCGGCAAGACCCCCATCAAGACGACCAGCGACCCGCGGGTGCTGGACCTGCTGCGCAAGTTCGGGGCAAGCGAGTAACGGCCACCACTTTCGCCGGAGCGACCCGTAGGGTGCACATTCATTGCGCACCATTCGCCCCACCGCTTCGCCCGAATTGGTCAACATGTCCGGCCCCACAGCACGTCGGGACGGATGCCAGACGCAAATCCGACGCCACTACCCCGCCTCCACCACGCCATTAACGCAGCGCCCCCAACCCCTTACCGCCCCAGCGCCCGCCGGAACGACACTTCCGCCAGCTCCGCCGCTTTGTCCCATCCGAAGGTCGCGGCCCGCGTCAAAGCCCTGGCGGCCAGATCCGCCTGAAGCCGCTTATCAGTCATCACAACAATCGCCTGAGCGGCCAGCTCGCCCGTGTCTTCTGGGTCAAAGAACAACCCACCGTCCCCCACCACTTCCGGCAGGCTGCCGCGGTCCGAGGCCAGCACCGGCGTGCCGCAGGCCATCGCCTCCAGTGCGGGAAGCCCGAAGCCTTCCCAAAGCGAGGGCATGACCAAAGCCGATGCCGTATTCAGCAATTCCGCCATGTCCGCGTCCGATATCTCTCCGGTAAAGACGATCCGGTCCGAAGTGCGCGCATCTCGGCTCGCCCCGGCTTTCAGCTCGTCGATATTGTCCCAGAACCGATCCCCCGTCGTGCGCCCGACGATGGCCAGATACGCGTCCGGGCAGGCGGCAAGGATGGCGGGCATCGCCTCGATCAGCCGCAGCACGTTCTTGTGGCGGTTGAAGCCGCCGACATAGATCAGGAAGGGCGCGCCTGCCGGGATGCCGTGGCGCGCGCGGGCCGCCGTCAGTCGGGCCGGGTCGGCGATCGGATGAAACGCCGCCTCCGCCCCTTCCGTCACCACGTCGATCCGCTCGCGGCGGATGTGCAGGATACTGGCGATATCGCTGGCCGAAGTTTCCGACACCGTCATGATCCGCTTGGCCTGCATCTTGGCCAGCCAGATTTTCGCCTGCCATAGGCGGAAATTCAGGCGGGTGGGGAAAATCAGGTCTGGAAAACGCTCGGGGATGGTGTCGTGAAAACAGATGACTTTCGGCACCCGGTTCAGGATCGGGTAATAGGAATAGACCGCCGGAAAGAAAAACACATCACACCCCAGCCGTGCCGCCGCCCGCGACTGCGACAGCATATCGCCGCCGCCCCGCACACCCTTGCCACTGGAGGCTTCCGCCATCGACTGGCCCGCTCCGGCCAAAGCAACCGACACGCCATCCGGCACCGGGCGCGGGGTCGGCGTGTCGAACAGAAGCGTATAGTGAAAGCCGGTATCCCTGCGGGCCAGAGCTTCGACCAAAGACCGGGTAAAGCGGCCAAAGCCGCGCTCATTGTCCCATGAACTTGCATCTATGCCGACGTTTATCACCACTGCCATCCTACTTGTCAGGTTTTAGGCCACCGCGCGCTGCGATAGCCCCGCCTTTGGGCAAGACCATGACCGTCCCGGGGCCAGGCCGCAAGCTTTGGCCATGCGCCTGCTTTGCCACTTGCCAGACCGGGGGTCCCTTGGGCAAGACTGGCGCGCCTATCCGAAAGATATTTTCCGCATGACACCCGCCCCTATCCACAGAAACCTCCATGTGCTGGAACTGGGCACCCAACTGGGTGTCGGCGGCATTACCCGGCATATTCTGGCGCTGCGCGTCTGGCTGCAAGATCACGGCCACCGGGTGACTCTGGCGGGCGCACCCGATGTTTGGGTGAATGCCGGGAATGACCCTGATTATCTGGCCCTGCCCATCAATCGGGTCGTGGGCGGGGGCGGAACACTCCCCAAGCGGCTGTTTTCGGCCTTTGTGGCGGCACGCAAATTGCGCAGATGGCTTAAGTCGAACCCGGTCGATATCTTGCACGCCCATGATTCCGCCCCGGCGCTGGTGGCAAATCTGGCGCGGCGCGGGCTGAACATCCCGCTGATTGTCACCTATCATGGATCGGAACCCGAACGGATTGCCGGTTTCGGCCGTATCGCGCGCGGCTGCGATCTGGTTGTCACCCCCAGCCACAAATCGGCCGAGGATCTGGAGCGCATCGGCAAGGTGCCACGCGACAAGCTCAAAGTCATCGGCCTTGGGGTGAACCCACCACCGCCGGTAACCCCTGAGCAAGTCGCCACCCTTCGCCAGGAACTGTTGGGCGACGGGGATCGGCTGATCATGACCATTGTCCGACTGTCCTATCAAAAAGGCGTCGATATCTTGATCGACTGCGTTACCCGGCTGATGAAAACCCACCCCGGCTGGCGCTTTATTGTCGCGGGTGACGGCCCGGACGAAGCCAAACTTCACGCCCTTGCCTCTGCCGCAGGCGTCCTGCCCGCCCTGCGCTTCATTGGCCGCACGTCCCAGCCGCACCTGCATCTGCGCGCCGCCGATCTGTTCTTGCTGACCTCGCGCTGGGAGGCCCTGCCCTTCACCATCGTCGAGGCGTTCCAGGCCGGTTGCCCAAGTGTCGCCACCGCCTGCTCAGGGGTAGTCGAACTGATCGACGCTAGTGTTGGCCGTGTCGCCCCAGTCGGCGATGTCCCCGCCATCTGCGCTGCGGTCGAACAGGTGCTGGCGACCGAGCCACATCGCAAGGCTATGGCTGCGGCAGCCCTCGCCCGCGCATCCGAGGATCGCTTTGACCCCGACTGGGTTCACCCGCAATTTGAAAAGCTGTACCTGTCGCTCTGCCGTCCGCGTTTATCGTAGGGTGGGATTCCAACCCACCCCCCAGTCAACTCCCCCGATAGGTGGCATAGCCAAAGGCCGACAGCAACAGCGGCACATGGTAATGCGCCTCGGGGTCGGAAATGCCGAAGCGGATCGGGACTTCGTCCAGAAACCGCGGAGATTCCGGTGGCACGCCGCTGGCGTCCAGATAGGCCCCGGTGAAAAACACCAACTCATAGGTGCCGGGCGCGAACTTGCCCTTGGGCAGGATCGGGCCGTCTGTGCGCCCGTCGGCATTGGTGACCGCCTCGGCGATCTTGCGGTGGCTCGTACCGCTGAGCTTGAAAAGCACAATCCGCATCCCCGCCGCCGGGCAACCCCGCGCGGTGTCCAGAACATGGGTCGTCAGATATCCCTCAGCCATGCGCCGCTCCCCTGCCCATCGGATATCCACCATGCACCGTCCCGCCTGTAAAAGCGACAGTCGCCAAAGCCGAAAGGTCTTTCAGTATTTTGGTGATAATCGCGCTGGACTTGCGGGACTATCAAGGACCACAAAGGTCTCAAGCTGAAGAAGGGCATCGGGCATGAACCGCTATCCGCGCAATATGTCGGGCCACGGCCCGAACGCCCCCGATGCGCACTGGCCCGGCGGCGCCAAAGTCGCCGTCCAGATCGTGCTGAACTATGAAGAGGGCGGCGAAAACTGCATCCTCCACGGCGACGCGGCATCCGAGGCATTCCTCTCCGACATTCCCGGTGCCGCCATGTGGCCCGGGCTGCGCCACTGGAACATGGAATCGATCTATGAATACGGCGCGCGGGCGGGTT
Source organism: Pseudomonadota bacterium (assembly GCA_031376305.1). Lineage (GTDB taxonomy): Bacteria > Pseudomonadota > Alphaproteobacteria > Rhodobacterales > Rhodobacteraceae > TMP-24. Next base: position 4,898 of record JANMDM010000137.1, read on the forward strand.
TCTGGCGCCTGCACCGGCTGTTCACCGGCATGGATATCCCGGTGACGGTTTACGGCGTCGCCTCCGCCCTTGCCCGCTCGCCCGAACAGGTGGCGGCGATGAAGGCGGCGAATTGGGAAATCGCCTCGCACGGCCTCAAATGGGTCGATCACCGCGACATGCCCGAGGCCGAGGAACGCGCCGCCATCGCCGAAGCTATCCGCCTGCATACCGAGGTGGTGGGCGAACGCCCGCTTGGCTGGTACACCGGGCGCTGTTCGGCCAATACCGTGCGGCTGGTCGCCGAAGAGGGCGGCTTTGCCTATGTCTCCGACACCTATGACGACGACCTTCCCTATTGGCTTGAGGTCGGCACCCGCGACCAGCTGATCATCCCCTATACGCTGGAAGCCAACGACATGCGCTTCGCCACGGCGCCGGGCTACATCACCGGTGAGCAGTTCTATCAGTATCTCAAAGACGCCTTCGACGTGCTTTATGCCGAAGGTCAGGCGGGGGCTGCCAAGATGATGAGTATCGGCCTGCACTGCCGCCTGATCGGCCGACCCGGAAAAATGGCCGGGCTGCAGAAATTTCTTGAATACGCCAAGGCGCATCAGGGCGCCTGGTTCCCGCGCCGTCTTGACATCGCAAGGCATTGGGCCGCGACACACCCCCATCAGCGGTTTGAACGCCCAAGCCGGATGGACAAAGCCCGCTTCACTGCGCGTTTCGGCGGCATCTTCGAACACTCCCCGTGGATCGCCGAACGCGCCTGGGGGCTGGAGCTTGGCCCCGCCCATGACACCGCCACAGGCCTGCACAATGCCCTCTGCCGGATGTTCCGCTCCGCCCCGGAACCCGAGCGCCTGGGCGTTTTGACCGCGCATCCCGACCTTGCGGGCAAACTCGCGGCTGCCAAACGGCTGACCGCCGAAAGCACCTCCGAACAAGCCTCTGCCGCCCTTGATGCGCTGACCGACGCAGAACGTGCCGCCTTCGGGCGCCTCAATACCGATTATGTCGTCAAACACGGCTTCCCGTTCATCATCGCGGTGCGTGACAACACCAAAGCCTCGATCCTTGCTGCGTTTCAGACCCGGATCGCCAACGACACCCGCGCCGAATTTGCAACCGCTTGTGTGCAGGTCGAACGTATCGCCGAACTGCGCCTGAAGGACATGTTGAAATGACCGGATATTACGCCCCAAAAGGCGGCCTGCCGCCGCAAACCGCCCTGATGACCGGCCGCGCGATCTTTACCGAAAGCTACTGCGTCATCCCCAAAGGCTGTTTTTCCGACATTGTCACCAGCTGCCTTCCGGGTTGGTCGGACACCCGCCTCTGGCTGATCGCCCGCCCCATGTCCGGCTTCTCGGAAACCTTCAGCCAATATGTGATGGAAGTTGCCCCCGGTGGCGGCTCCGACACCCCAGAACCCGACGACGGCGTGCAAGGCGTGATCTTTGTCACCGAAGGCGACATCTGGCTGTCGCTTGACGGCGAGGAACATGACCTCGGCCCCGGCGGCTATGCCTATATCCCGGCGGGTTGCGTGTGGAAAATCCACAATGGCAAGGATCAGCCCGCCCGCTTCCATTGGATCCGCAAACTTTATGAACTCGCCCCCGGCATGCCTGCGCCCAAGGCCTTCGTCACCTCCGACAAGGCCATTGCCCCGATCGCCATGCCCAACACGGGCGGCCGCTGGGCGACAACGCGTTTTGTCGAGCCTGATGAGCTTTCCCATGACATGCATGTCAACATCGTCACTTTCCAGCCCGGCGGCACCATTCCTTTCGAGGAAACCCATGTGATGGAACATGGCCTGTACGTTCTCGAAGGCAAGGCCGTCTACAAGCTCAACCAGGACTGGGTCGAGGTCGAGGCCGGTGATTTCATGTGGCTGCGCGCCTATTGCCCGCAAGCCTGCTATGCTGCCGGCCCCGGCCCCTTCCGCTACCTGCTCTACAAGGACGTCAACCGCCACGCCAAATTGCGCGGCCCCGGCGCCTTTGGCCGCTGATCGCTGACTCTTCTCCCTTTCATTGTGGCCCAAATATCCTGCGGGGGTCCGGGGGCGCAAAACCCCCGGCTTCCGCCCGAAAGGCACAGATGACCCGCAACATCCTCACCCTCACCCTCACCGCCGCCGGTTTCGCCCCCTTCGGCGATGTGCTCGAAGCCTCCGGCCCCGCCCCACGCCTTATCAACGAGGGCCTCTGCCAGCGCTTCCATGACCGCGCCCTGCTCAACTTCGACGCCCTAGGCCGCGCTGGCATCTCGATCTTCAACGCCACCCCCCGCGCCCTGCCATATGACTTCACGTTGGTCGAACGGCACCCGGACGGCTCGCAGACCTTTCTGCCGATGACCGAACACCCGTTTCTGGTCATCGTCGCCTTGGACGAAGGCGGCATCCCTGGCACGCCATTAGCCTTCCTGACCAATGGCGCGCAGGGCATCAACCTGCATCGCGGCATCTGGCACGGCGTCCTTGCCCCGCTCACCGCCCCCGGCCTGTTCGCGGTGGTGGACCGGATCGGCCCCGGCGCCAACCTTGAAGAATATCGCTACGCAAGCCCATGGCGGGTTCTGGCCCCCTGACACCGGTGTGCATCAGCCTTGCGGCTGGGACAGGCATACTTGGCCCCGGACCAAAACCGGCGGAATCGCCGCCTTAAGATTTCAGGTCGTAAGTCACCCATTTGGTGCGCTCTGCCAAACGGTCGTAAACGGCGCGGGCGCGGTAATTGTCTTCTGCGGTAATCCAGCGGACAACCGACCACCCGCGCTGCTTGGCTTCGGCGCGAACCGCCCCGATCAAAGCATCAGCCGCGCCAAGACCGCGGGCGTCGGCCGACACGAAAAGGTCATCCAGAAAACAGCCCATCGTCGCTGATAACGGCCTGGCGTAGGGTCGAAAATGGGTCAGCCCCAGCAACTTGCCCGTGCGGTCCACCACGACCAAAGCCTCGGTTTCTTTGTCCGGATCAAAAATCCATGACCAAACGGTCGCCCGCATCGCGGCGGATTGCACGACCTTGTAGAATTCCGCATAGCCCTGATAGAGTACCTCCCATTCGGCGCGATCATCTTCATTCAAGGGCCGGATCGTCAGGGTCATGGTCACTCTCCGCAAAAACCTGCCATGCTCGGCTAGCATGCCACCCGGCCGTCGTCCACCGGGCGCCACCTTTCAGGCATCGCGCGGGCCGATCACCTTGCAAAACCCCGGCAAGGCGTTCATGGCGCACCATGCCCCCAAACGCAAAACGGGGACGGCTTGCGCCATCCCCGTTCCGAAATCCTGCAAAGGTCTGAAAAAATCAGGCCAGCGCGAGGTTGATCGCCGACTCGCGGCCATCACGGCCTGCTTCGATGTCGAAGGTGACGGCTTGGCCGTCATCCAGTTGGCGAATGCCAGCGCGTTCCATGGCTGAGACGTGAACGAACACGTCCTTGTTGCCATTTGCCGGAGCAATAAAGCCAAAACCTTTGGTTGCGTTAAACCATTTCACGGTGCCGTTGGCCATCGTGATATCTCCTACTTAAGTGCCATCCGCGTCAGTGCGATGGCTCGGCTCAGTCACATCATGATCGAGAACTGAAGCCGTGAGGAGACAGAAGAATCGATAGATAGCGTTTTCGCCACGTCCATATGCGCGATTCCTGGGCAATAAGCAAGCATTGCTTCTGCCACCGCGCAATAGCCGTTCATTTGGGCGAAAAACTGTGAGAGGGTGGGCACCATAGTCAAGGAGGAGCCGCCATGACCGCGATCACCACCGAATTCACCGGCCAGACCGTGATCACCACTTTTGAGATGACCCCCGGAACCGCCGCTGATCTGATGGAGGCGTTGCAGGCCGCCTATGCCGACTTCATCCGCCACCAGACAGGGTTTGTGGGCGCCGGACTGCATATGAATGACGCGCAAACCCGGATCGCCAATTACTCCCAGTGGCGGCATCGGGAGGATTTTCTGGCAATGCTGCGGACCCCGGAAATGCGCGAAAGAAACCGGCGGTTCGCGACACTGTGCCGAAGTTTCGAGCCGGTGATGTATGAGGTGATGGGGGTGGTCGATCCGGGCTGAGGCGTGGGTGTTTCACAGGGGGAGCCGGGATCATCTGATTGTTTTTGTTATGTTTCATCTTTTCTGTTAAGCTGAAATTAACCATTTAACCACAGAGGAGAACCGAAAATGGGTCTTGAGGGATTGATTGCGACACTGATCATCGGCGGGATTGCCGGCTGGCTGGCCGGACAGATCGTCAAGGGCTACGGCTTTGGGCTTTTGGGCAATATCGTCGTCGGCATCGTCGGGGCGCTGGTGGCGGGGGCGGTCCTGCCGCGCATCGGGTTTGGCATGGGCGGCGGGGTCGTCTGGTCGATTATCCACGCAACCATCGGCGCGGTGATCCTTCTGTGGCTGATCCGGTTGGTGAAGACGGTCTGAGGCAGGCGGGCACCAGAAATTCTCAAGCGGCGTGCGGTTTGGAACCGCGCGCCGCACCTTTCCAAGGCGGTGCGCCCGACCATGCGCACCCTGCACCTGCCGCCGTGTGAACGCTCAGGCGTGGGCGCGGTGGCGGTGGTCACGCAGCGACCAGGCCGCCATGCCAAACGTCAGGATACCCACCAAGACGACGTTCACCGTCGCGGCATAGGCACCGCCTTCGGTGCCCGGGACCATGCTGGCAAAGCCCATGACCCAGGGCGAGGCGATGAGCCACAGGCCGATGGCCATGTCGGCCCATTCCTCCCACTCATGAAAATCGACCAGCGCCATGACCGCCATGATCGCGATCAGAATGCCGAACAACACCGCGGTCCAGAGTGCCCCGTCGATGGTCACGAACTGGAGACGCCAGGGCGACAGCAGCAGCCAGACGCCCAGCCCGAGGCTAAGCAGATCCTGCCAGTTGTCTGTCACTTTCTTCCAGAAGTTTGTCATAGCATTACCCCTCCTTTGAACGGTTTGCTTCGACAGCGGGCCTGTATTGGCAGGCCCCTTTGGCGGGCTTTTGCAAGCGTGCCAAACATAGGGAATCTAGGGAGGAATCGTTGAAATTCAAGGGGGTCGGGGGGAGGCGCAAGAAAGGCGCGGGCTACGGGGTGGGTCAGTTGTCCAGATCCGGACAAAGAGGATTTTCATTAAATTTTATATGGTTAAGATTTTTTGGTAAGGGATTTTTAACTTTTTGAGAGGGGCGGGCGGCGGATTGGCGGTTTTCGTCGATCCGCCGGGACGACGGCGGGAGCTTGATTGTAGGTCGGGGTTCACCCCGACTCGCGGGTCCAGACCAGCGGGGCGGCATCACAGGCTGCGCGTGATTGGGTGGTTGGGAAAGAAAGAGTCGGGGTGAACCCCGACCTACACTCTGAGGGTGGTGGGTTGGCACCCACCCTACGGCGCGCTGAAGTTCAGGAGTGGGGGGTTGTATTGACCAATCGACATCGCGGGCGGTATTGATCATCTTATGATTGTTCCGCTGATATTGTTTCTTCTTTCCTGTGCCTTGGCGGGCTATTCGTTCTTGCGATCGGGTGCGGTCCTTACGGACCTGATGCTTTTGGCGCTGATTTCGGCACTGGCGAGCCTGATCCTCCTTTTTCTCGCCCCTCCCGCAAAGCGGGACAAAGGACGCGCCGGGCCAAGCAAGCCCGAGAAGTGGATCGTGGTGGATGGATCCAACGTGATGCACTGGAAAGATGAGGTTCCACGACTTGCTACCGTGCTCGACGTGGTGCAGGCCCTGACTGCGCGCGGTTACAGCCCCGGCGTCGTTTTTGATGCCAACGTGGGCTACAAGACCATCGGCCGCTATCTGCATAACGGGGAATTGGCCAAACAGCTTGGCCTGCCCGAGGATCGGGTTCTTGTGGTGCCCAAGGGCACCCAAGCCGATCCCTATCTGCTGATCACCGCCCGCGATCTGGGGGCGCGCGTAGTGACGAACGACCGTTTTCGCGACTGGGTCGAGGCGCATCCCGAAGTGTGCGAGCCGGGGTTGCTGATCCGGGGCGGCTACCACGAGGGGAAGCTGTGGCTTGAGGACGCGGTGCCGGCTGAGGACGCGGTGGCGCTTTAACGGTTTGTAGGGTAGGAAATTTGCCCTCCGTTGCGCCGGTCATGGCACGGGGTGGCGAGCAGGCCGTGCGTGACAGCAGGTCGGGGTTCACCCCGACTCGCGGGTCCAGACAAGCGGGGCGGCATCACAGGCTGCGCGTGATTGGGTGGTTGGGAAAGAAAGAGTCGGGGTGAACCCCGACCTACAGCTCGCTACAGCTTGCTGATCGTCGGACCGCGCCAGCCGCCCATCGCCCCCCTGCCCTTCCATATGCGCGTCAAGCCGCATCGGGTCGACACCGACAGCAGCAAACCGAGTTCCGGATGGCCAGCAATGCCGTTTCCAGCCGCACCCCGGGCGCGGCGTCCAACTGACAGAATGTCATGAACTCTTGACAGCGCCGACGCCCGCAGTCCCGGTCTTGGAATTATGCCTGTTCGGGCGACGTTTCATCGCCCAAACAGGCACAGCATGACATTACGGGCATCCACGGGAATGTCCGGGGTCAGGTCAGCCCTTAACGGTGATCATAGTCCAGAGGCCCATCATGTAGTGACCAGGCATGTTGCAAAACAACATGTAAGTTCCGGGCTTTAACTTAAGGGTCACCGTGCCCGACTTGCCGGGGTCGGTCTCGGCCACTTCGCCGATGGTGCCGGCCTTTTCCTCGTCGACCTGCTTCTTGTCGGCGTCATAGGGCAGCTGCTTGGTCACATCCTCCACCGGCAGCACCATCATCTCATGAACCATCACCGTCGAGGCGTTGGTCACGTTGAAGGTCACCTCGCCCGCCGGGACTTCGGTCATATCGACCGTCAACCCCACCAACGCGGCTTTCATCGCTTCGGCCAGCTTGTCGTCGGCCATCATCGCCATGCCCATCGGCTTGGCGGTGTCCATCGCCTCCATGGCAGCGTTGCCCTTGTCCCAGATCGAGACGGTCACCACCGTGCCTGCAGCAAACGCGCCGCTGGCAAAGCAAAGAGGCAATATTCCAACCGACAGCGCAAGCGCTGTTCTTCGCATCATAAGCATTGGTCCATCCTTTCAGGAAAAAGGCGCTATGGCCTGACCTTGTATTTTGCAGAATTACAACAGCAGCAGTGGCCCCACGTCCTGGTGAAAAGCCGCAAGGGCACTGCGCCAACAACGCATGGCCTGACCGTTGGTTCCCGGTTGCCAGCAACGCGCGGCAATGGCAGAAGCGACAGGACACAGCATTTCGCGCCGACGCCTCGGTTGCCTAAACCTTCAGAAAATAGCGCGACGAGCGCCCGCCTTCGGGGCTGCGCATCGCCGCGCCAATGGCCTCCAGTTCAGCCAGATCACGGGTGGCGGTGGTTTGTGACACACCGGCAATCCGGGCATGGGGCGCGCAGAGCTAGGTGTTTGATCCCGTGGTACGTAAATTGAGGAAGAGGAAATCGATCTGACACTCACCTCCT
>JANMDM010000164.1:0-16126 GCA_031376305.1 Pseudomonadota bacterium
CCAAAGGCGACAGCGGCAGGGCGTCAAGGCGGCTATCGGGCGTATCGAGGTGGATGCCGGCGCCGTCGATCACCGTCAGGATGCGGCTGAGGCCGGGGAAGGCGGAGAACGGGCCGTCGGTGGCGACCTCGGCAATCGAGAGACGCCACAGCAGCGCGCCCTGATCATCGGCACGGGCAATTTCATGGGTGATGCCGCCGCCGTTTTTCCAGGGCTGGGTGGCGAAATCTGCGGGCAGGATCAGCTGCATCGGATATCCTTTATGAATGTGCAATAAGGCGATATGATCGAACAATTAGCATCTGCATTGGCGCTGTAAATGACCGAGTTCCCTGTGCCTGAAAAGACCAATTTCCGCGATGTGAAGGCGGAGATCCTGCGACGGATCACCGACCAGACCTGGGGGCCGGGGGCCTTGTTACCCGGTGAGGTGGACCTGGCCGAGAGTTTCGGGGTGGCGCGGGCCACTGTCAACCGGGCGATGCGGGAGTTGACCGAGGAAGGGTTTCTGGAGCGCCGTCGCAAGGCCGGGACCCGGGTGCGGCAATCGCCGCTCAGGGCGGCGCGGTTTGAAATTCCGCTGGTGCGGGTGGAAATCGAGGCGACCGGGGCGGCCTACCGCTATGCGCTGCTGGCGCGCGCCGTGGGGGTGGCACCGGATTGGCTGCGGGCACGGCTGGGGCTGGGCGGGGGGGCACGGGTCTTGCATCTGCGCTGCCTGCACGCGGCCGACGGCGCGCCCTATCAATATGAGGATCGCTGGATCAATCTTGCCGCCTTGCCGGAGGTTGAGGCGGCGGATTTTACCCTGAGCGGCCCCAATGACTGGTTGATCCGGGTGGTGCCGTTTTCGGAGGTGGAGATCAGCTTTCTGGCGACGGCGGCCGAAGGGGCGGTGGCTGAGTGTCTGGGCTTGGCCCGCGGCGAGCCGGTCTTTACCGCCGAGCGCACCACCTGGTGGCAGGGGCAGGCGCTCACCCATGTGCGGTTGTCGTTTGCGCGGGGCCACCGGATGACGACGCGCTACTGAAGCGGCAGGCGGTTGGCGGTAATGAAGCCGGCCAGACTTTCGGCGGCGGCTGACAGCGGGTTGGCGCGGTGGCGCACCAGAACGATGGGCTCGCCGGGGCCGGCATCGACGATGGGACGGGTGGTGAGCGGCTGGCCGTCATAGCTGTGGCCGGGGGCAGGTTTTGTGTAGCTGAGGCCAATCCCAAGGCCATTGGCGGCAAAGCTGCGCATGATTTCCAGCGATGCGGCGCGGTGGGCGATATGCGGTGTGAGGCCCGCGCGGGTGAACAGGGCGCGCATATGACCCAGACTGAGCCCCTGTTCGGCGAGGATCAGCGGCTCGCCCGCCAGATCGGCAAGCGACAGGGACGGGCGCCGGGTCAGCGGGTGATCGGGGCGCAGGACCGCATGGGGCGACAGGCGGGCGATTTCGTGGCGCAGGAAGCCGACGTCAAAGCCAAGATCATAGCTGATGGCCAGATCAATGCGGCCGCGCGACAGATCGTCGGCCAAGGATTCGAAGCCGCCAATGCGCGGCGCGACGGTGAGGAACGGCTGTTGGCTGGCGAGGCGGGCCAGCAGCGGGGCCAGGATCAGCGGGGCGAGGTCTTCGAAACAGCCCAGGGTGACCGGGGCGGCGGTGGCGGTGCCTTCGGTCATGTGGACGAGATCAGCGAGCAGACGCTCGGCCTGTTCAAGAAAGCCGCGGCCGAAGCTGGTGGCGGCCATGGGTCCGCCGGGGCGGCGCAAAAACAGCGGTTTTCCCAGATGCGCTTCCAATTGGGCCAGCGCCACCGAGAGCGAGGGTTGCGAGACATTGAGCGTCTGGGCGGCCAGGGTCACGCTTTGGGCGCGGGCAATGGCGACGGCATATTCAAGTTGGCGCAGGGTAATGGATAGCATGCGACTATGTGTAACATTAAAATTTATTATTGGAAACTATGAACCGGGCGGTGCAAAGCTGAGGTCAAGAGACAACAGGAGGGTAAAATGACAGAACCGGTGGTGACGCAGGAGATGATCGACACCTATCAGCGCGACGGGGTGGTGCTGATCAGGGGGCTTTGGGCGGAATGGGTCGATGTGATCCGCGCGGGCATTGAGCGCAACATGGCCGCACCCGGACCCTATGCGGCTGAAAACCTTAAACCCGGCGAGGGCGGGCGGTTCTTTGACGATTATTGCAACTGGACGCGGATCCCGGAGTTCGCCGAGGTAATCCATAAATCGGCGGTGGCGGATGTGGCGGCACGGTTGATGAGGTCGGACACGGTGCAGGTCTTTCATGACCATGTGCTGGTCAAGGAACCCGGCACCTCGAAGCCGACGCCCTGGCATCAGGACGGGCCCTATTACTTTGTCGAAGGCAGCCAGACGGTCAGCTTCTGGTCGCCGGTCGATGCGGTAAAGGAGGCGTCCTTGCGCTGTGTGGCCGGATCGCACCTGTGGGAAAAGGAAGTCATGCCGATGCGCTGGCTGGCGGAGACGAGTTTCTATCCGAACCCGGAAAAATACATGGCGGTGCCTGACCCCGATGCCGAAGGCATGCAGGTCATGGAATGGGCGATGGCGCCGGGCGATGCGGTGGCCTTCAATTACAAGACCTTGCACGGGGCGCGTGGCAATGACGCGGGCACCCGCCGGCGGGCGTTTTCGCTGCGGCTGGTGGGCGAGGACGCGCGCTATGTCGAGCGGCCGGGCCGCACATCGCCGCCCTATCCGGGGCATGAGATGGTTCCGGGGCAGCGGCTGCGCGAAGATTGGTTCCCGTATCTGAAGCGCGCAGCGGTGGCGGCGGCATAGGCCGCACACCCCAAGGTCAATCCCCTGCCGCAAGCGTCAGAAGCCTCCGGCGGGGATATTTATGCAAAGGTGAAAGCCGGGGGGTCAGCCCTTGCCCTGGGTGACGCGGCGGTACCAGGTGACGATGCGGGCGCGTTCGGCAGGTTCGATGAACGAGACATTGGCGGGCGGCATGGCGTGGCTGGCGCCCGCCTGCAGGAAGATCTGGCGGGCGCGGGAGGCGATGTCTGCGGGGGTTTCCAGAAGCACGCCTTTGGGCGCCCAGTGGATGCCCTCATAAGCCGGTTCCCTGGCGTGGCACATCGAGCAGCGGCCAAGGATGATGTCTTGCACATCGGGGAAGTCGGCGGCGGCGGCGAAGCGCTGGGCGGCGGGGGTGAGGCGGGCCTCGCCCTCAAGGGTGCGGAACTGGGGCGCGGTCGAGAGCCAGGCGATGAGGATCATCAGGAGGACGGTGACCGCCCAGGTCCAGTGCGGATTGCCGGTGCGGGCGTGGTGGCTGTTGAACCAATGGCGGATGGTGACGCCCATCAGGAACACCAGGCTGGCGATGATCCAGTTGAACTCGGTGGCAAAGGCCAAGGGGTAATGGTTCGACAGCATCATGAAGATCACCGGCAGCGTCAGGTAGTTGTTATGCGTTGAGCGTTGCTTGGCGATCTTGCCGTATTTCGGATCGGGAATGCGCCCGGCGATCAGGTCGGCGACCACAACCTTCTGGTTGGGGATGATGACCATGAAGACGTTGGCGGACATGATCGTGGCGGTGAAGGCACCAAGGTGCAGAAGCGCCGCGCGGCCGGAGAAGATATGGGTATAGCCCCAGGCCATTGCCACCAGGATCCCATAGAGCGCGATCATCAGCCGGGTGTTGTCATCGCCAAAGCGCGATTTGCACAATGTGTCATAGAGCAGCCAGCCAAGCGCCAGCGATCCCAGCGACAGGCCGATGGCTTTCCAGACCGGAATATCCAGCACATTCGGATCGACAAGATAGAGGTCGGCGCCGAGATAGTAGACCAGAAACAACAGCGCGAAACCTGATAGCCAGGTCGCATAGCTTTCCCATTTGAACCACACCAGATCGCCGGGCATCTGCGCAGGGGCCACCAGGTATTTCTGGATGTGGTAAAAGCCGCCGCCGTGAACCTGCCAGTCTTCGCCGTCCGCCCCGGTGGCAAGATTGCGGTCGCGGTGCAACCCAAGGTCGAGCGCGATGAAGTAGAAGGAGGAGCCGATCCAGGCGATGGCGGTGATCACATGCAGCCAGCGCACCGAAAATTCCAGCCATTCCCCCAGAACTATAAAATCATACATGCAGCACTTCCTTCCCGGTGTTCGCATAGACACTATACCGACAGCTATCTTCCTGATAATTCTTTTAATGGCTCAGAACTTTCAACCAAATCCAATGAATGCGCCCATAGCGCTTGGGCGTTGAGGAGGGCGCAAATGTCCTATGTGAACAATATCAAGATGTTCGTGCGGGTTTTCGAGCTGGGTTCGATGAGTGCAGCGGCGCGCGATCAGCGCACCTCGCCTGCGGTCGCGTCGGCGCGGATTGCCGAGTTGGAAAAACATCTGGGCATCCGCCTGTTCAACCGCACCACGCGGCGGTTGCAGGCGACAGAAAACGGGCGGCTGTTTTATGACGGCGCCCGCAAGGTGTTGGAAGCCATTGATGATGCGGAAGCGGCGGTCATGGCCTCGACGCTGAACCTGCGCGGCTCGATCTTTGTGGCGGCACCTTTGGGCATCGGGCGGCGCTTTATCGCCCCGCATGTGCCGTCCTTCAAGGATGAGTATCCGCAGATCGACGTGCGGCTGCGTCTGTCTGACCGCAAGCTCGATGTCATCGGCGAGGGGTTGGACATGGTCTTTCATCTGGGGACGCTGGAAGACAGCACCCTGACGTTGCGCGGAGTTGCGGATTGCCCAAGGGTGCTGTGCGCGGCCCCGGCGTACATCGCCCGGCGCGGCGATCCGGTCAGTGGCGAGGCGCTGGTGGCGGAGCGTCACGATTGCCTGAACCTGCGCTTTCCGGGGGCGCGGGAGTTTCAGTGGACCTTGATGACGCCCGAGGGGCCGCACCGCTATGAAGTGACCGGGCCCTATGAGACGGATGACGGCGATGTGCTGACCGGCTGGGCGCTGGATGGGCGCGGTATTATCCTAAAGCCGGTTTTCGAGATCGGCGATCACTTGCGATCGGGGGCATTGGTGCCGGTGGCGCGGGCGACGCCGCCGTTGCCGGTGCAACTGTCGTGCCTGACACAGCATCGGCGGCTTCGTGACCCGAAGATCCGCTACTTTACCGACTTTATCATCGCCCGCTGTCGCGCCGATCTGGCGAAAGCCAGCGACGGGCTTGCGCATATTTCGACGCGGGGCGGTCCGAAGACGATCTAGGGGAACTGGAGGCGGGTACCGGAATCGAACCGGTCTTCACGGATTTGCAATCCGCTGCGTAACCTCTCCGCCAACCCGCCGGAGGCCCACCGAATAGCGGCATTGCGCGCGGTCTGCAATATCTGAAAAGTCCGGCTCAGGCGGCGCTTGGCAGGGTCCCGGCAAGAAGTTGCGCAGCGCGGATTTGCTGGCTTTTTACCGACCTTGAGCAGGCAGTCGTTTCGGTCTTCGGATTTCCTCATGCTTGGCGGCCCGGTATTTTGGACGGAAATGTTACAATCATCTGAGAAAATCGACGTCATATCAGAGGTATGAAATTGCCAATAATACCTTGAAATTCCAAGACTATAACTGGGATGCGGACGATGTTATGCGGGTCGGCGGCATCCGGTTCAATATGTTGATGGTCGACTTTACCCAAAAGACGACAGAGCAGGAAGTTATCTTGCTTAAATCCAAGGGATGCTTGAGTCTTACCGGGAATTCTTTGCGGGAAAACCGATCACCAACATTCTTGAGTATGGCACCTGGGAGGGCGGATCGCCGATCTTTTTTGCGGCGGCCACCAATGCCCGCAAGATTGTCGGGATCGACATTCGCGAGTCTTCGGAGGCTATCCTGGGTCAGGCGGCGAAATTTGGTGATCGTTTGGCGCTGGTCTATGAGACGTCGCAAGCCGACCGTGTGCTGGTCAATGCCGCCATTGGCGCCAATTTCGACGGGCCGGTCGATCTGGTGATTGACGATGCGTCACACCAGTACGAACTGACCAAGCCGCGTTCGAGATTGCCTTCGCCCGGCTGCGCGTCGGCGGTTATTATGTGATCGAAGACTGGAACTGGGCACATTACGAAAACCGCCATTACGACGAATACTGGCGCGATCAGGAGGCGCTGTCGAATTTGGTGCTGGAGATCGTCCTGGCGGTGGGCAGCATTGGCCCGATCAAGTCGGTCAATGTCTTTAACTGGGGCGTTCTGATCGAAAAAGGCGCGGAAGTAGAGCCGAATTTCCGGCTTGAGGATCTGATCCGCATGGGTGAAAAACGGACCTTCAAGCGCTTTTGAGATGGTGCGGGGGCCGCTTGGGATACCTGGGGGGTGATGCCCCTGGCAGGGTGCGCGGCCCTTGAAACCCCGGCGGTGCCCTGCGCAACCTGTTCAAAAGGCCGTGAAAGGTTGCCGAAGCCCATATTCTGTGGCAAGACAGATGCCAATGTCGTCACCAGCCCAATGAGTGCAGTTCATGACCGATTTCGCCGCCCGCCGTACGATGATGGTTGACACCCAGGTGCGCCCGAATGACGTGACGAAGTTCCCGATCATCGCGGCGATGTTGCATGTCCGCCGCGAGGCTTTCGTGCCTGACGCCGCCCGGGAAACCGCCTATGTGGGCGAAAACACCGAGCTTGGCGGTGGCCGCGTGCTTTTGGAGGCGCGGACCTTCTCAAAAATGCTGGATGCCCTGGATGTGCAGCCGACCGACCGGGTTCTGGATCTGGGGGCGGGGCTTGGCTATTCGGCGGCGGTGCTTGCGCGGCTGGGCGGTCAGGTGATTGCCGTCGAAGAAGATGCCGGTCTGGCGCAGGCGGCAGCGGCAAGGTTGACTGCGGAAGGCATCGCCAACGTCACTTTGCGCCACGGCGCATTGGCGGCGGGTTGGGCTGCGGACGGGCCATTTGACCGTATCGCCATTGAGGGCGCGGTCGAGGTTGTGCCCGCTGCCGTGCTGGCGCAGCTCCGGGAAGGCGGTCGTATCGGCGCGATCTTCATGCAAGGGGCGCTGGGTACCTGCCGCATCGGCCACAAGATCGACGGGCGCCTGAACTGGCGCTTTGCCTTCAACGCTGCGGCGCCGGTTTTGCCGGGCTTTGCGGCTGAAAAGGCGTTTGTTTTCTGAGCTGTGTCCCACCTTCTGGATTTGGTGTGGACCAGTCCCAACTATAAAAAGCCCGGATAAAAATCCGGCTCGCAGTAGAGGCAAAACCATGGCGACCATATTTGTACGGCGGATGAAACCTGTTCTTGGTATGCCGTTGGCAGTGCTGCTGCTGACGGTTGCGGGGCCGGTTCGGGCGGAAACCCTGGGGGATGCCTTGATTGCCGCCTACCGAAGCTCTGATCTGCTTGAACAGAACCGCGCGGTGCTGCGGGCCGCTGACGAAGACGTTGCATCGGCTGTGGCGACGCTGCGGCCGGTGGTGTCCTGGGCGCTGCAAAGCCAGTTTACCGACGGGCCACTGGGCGATACCACGGCCAACGATCTGCGGCTGAATTTCGATTGGCAGCTTTATAATTTCGGGCGCGGCAAGCTGGGCAAAGACATTGCCAGGGAATCGGTTTTGGCCACCCGCGAGGCTTTGGTCGATATCGAACAAAACGTGCTGTTGAATGCGGTGCGCGCCTATATGGATGTGCGGCGGGCGTCCCAGACCATCGCGGTGAACCAGACCTCGGTGCGGGTTATCGGCGAACAGCTGAAAACCGCTGAAGACCGGTTCAATCTGGGCGAAATCACCCGCACCGATGTGGCAGTCGCCGAGGCGCGCCTTGCGGCCGCCAAAGCCGGGCTTGCGGCGGCCGAAGGTGACCTTGACGTCGCCCGGGCGGCCTATCAGGTGGCGATGGGTCATCCGCCGGACGGCGGCAACAGCGTACCGGTGACGCCGGCTTTGCCGAAAACCCTGGAGGAGGCACAGTCCATTGCCCAGCGTCTGCATCCGGCGGTGCGCCAGGCCCAGCATCAGGCCAAGGTTGCGGACCTGCAGGTGGAGCTTGCGGCGGCAGAGCGACGCCCGACGCTTGGCGCCAATCTGCGCGTGCAGACCGATGCAGACGGGCAAACGTCGGGGGCCGGAACCCTGCAACTGTCGCAAACCATTTATGCCGGCGGCAAGCTGTCTTCGGCGCATCGCAAGGCGATTGCCGGGCGGGACGCGGCGCGGTCAGCCTTGTCCCGCATCGGCATTGTCGTGACCGAGCAGGTTGCGGTTTCGTGGTCGGGTATTGGCGTGGCGCGCGCGCAGATTTCGGCAATTGACCGGCAGATCGAGGCGGCGCAGGCCGCGTATGACGGGGTGCGGGAGGAGGCCAGTCTGGGCCAGCGGACGACATTGGATGTGCTGGATGCTGAGCGCGAGCTGCTGGCGGCACGATCCAACCGCGTCCGTGCCGAGGCCGATTTGCAAGTAGCACTTTATTCGCTTTTGTCGGCTATGGGTCTTTTGACGGTAGAGCACCTCAACCTGGGTATCCCCACCTATGACGCTGAAGCCTATTACAACGCCGTCAAATCCGCCCCGGCGACGTCGGTTCAGGGCGCAAGCCTTGACCGTGTTCTCAAAGCCATCGGGAAAAATTGAAATTATTGCATCGGTTGTTCTGGGTGCCGTGCAGATCTACAGTGCCCCCAATCCGAGGCTGAGGAGGCGACATGTCTGATCCGCGGTCGAACCTGGAAATCATGGATGTTTTGTCATCCATCCGCCGCCTGGTGTCGGGGGACCTGAAGGCAGTCCCCAAAGAGCTGCCCGCGGACGCGCCCAAGGCGGAGGATGCCGCAGAGGGGCAGCCCGAACCCGCCGCCGCGCCCGGTGTGGCCCGTTTTGTGCTGACGCCGGCGTTGCGGGTCGCTGAAGCTGACCTTGGCTCTGAAGCCGAGGCGTTGCAAGACGCGGGTGACGATCTGCATCCGGGCACGGCGTCAGAGTCGCAGCAGGCCTGGAGGGAAGATGCGCAGGCAGACGAAGCTGCCGTCCGCCCCAAAGCAACGGGCGATTTGGCGACCATCGCCGCCGCCAAATCTGCATCCCTTGAGGAGACGATTGCCGAACTGGAGGCCGCCGTTGGCGAGATTGAAACCGGCTTTGAGCCAGACAGCGGCGATGCGGTTGACGCGGAACCGGCGCCTTTGGTGCAAAATATCTGGAAGGCCGGACGGGCTGCGGTAAAACCCGCCGGGGAATTCCACGGGATCATGGCGGGTTTCGACGCAATGACGGCGCTGGAGGACCGGCTTGATTCGCCGATTACCGCCGAACTGCTGAGTGACGCGTCGCCGCGGGTGCCCTCTGACTTTCGGCGCGCGACACCGCATGACGGGCGCGCGACCCCGGAGCTACCGGAGCGGCTGCCCGAGGCCCCATCGGCGGCGAAGGCTGCTCCCCCCGCCGAACCGGCTGGGGCCGCGCGGTTTGAAGGCACGTTGGCGGCGCATTCCAAGGAATGGACCGGCGAAGACCGGGAGATCGCGACCGAAGCTGAAGCCGGGTTCGAGGATGAGATGGAGGCCGGGGTTGCGGCCGACGCAGGTGAGGCCGGCGAAGACCTGATCGGCGCGGCAGGGCCGGGGGAGCCTGTCGCCGACGATGGTTCAGCCGCCGACCGACAGAGCAGCGATCCTGAAAGCGGCGCGGCGGCGCAAGATGCGGCAAATCTGGCGCCCGGGCGGCTGCACTTTGGCGGCAATGCCGCGGCGCGGTCGCTGATTTTCCGCCCTGATGCGGCAAAGCACGATGATGCGCCCTTGCCGCTCGACGCAGTGAATGAGGGTGAGGCGGACGACGGCCAGGATGCCGGGGGTGACGATCTGTTCGATCCGCTGAATGCGTCAGAGATCGACATCGACATGCTGCGCGATATGGTCAGCGAAATTATCCGCGAGGAATTGCGTGGCACATTGGGGGAGCGCATCACCCGGAATCTGCGCCAGCTCGTGCGCCGCGAAATAGAACGGGCGCTGGAGGCAGAGCGCGCTGCGAAAGACTGAGCCGGGAAGGGCTGCGCGGCGGGCGATTGCCTTAAGGGCTGCCCGGTTGGGTGTTTGGTGTGCTCAAGGGGCCGTGGCTTGCCGAAAATACCCGCAGCACTCCGGCAGTGGGGTCGAATCAGTGGCAAGGGCGTTGTGAACGGCAGGTCGCGCAGATGAACACTCCGGCACATTTGATTTTCGGCGCGGCTGCCTTTGCGCGGCCGTGGTCTGCGCGCGTCTCGGCCGCCGCGATATTCGGGGCGCTGGTGCCGGATTTGTCGCTCTATATCATGACATTCTGGGCACTCTACATGCGGGCGATACCGGCGCAGACGGTGTTTGGCGAGCTGTATTTCTCTCCTGCGTGGCAAGGCGTTTTTGCGGTGGACAACAGCGTGCCGCTTTGGGGATGCCTGCTTGCCGTGGCCGGGCTGTTGCATCGTCCGGCGTTAACGGCCTTTGCGGGGGCGGGGCTTTTGCATCTGGTGAGCGATCTGCCCTTGCATAACGAAGATGCGCGGCGGCACTTTTGGCCGATCAGCGACTGGGTGTTTCGCAGTCCGCTGAGCTATTGGGATCCGCAGCGCTATGGCCATATCGTCGGCCCGATCGAAGTGGTGATTTGCGCCGTTTTGAGCGTGGTGCTGTGGCGGCGGTTCAAAGGGCGGCTGGCGCGGGGGCTGATCCTGGCGGGGATGGCGTCCGAGGTGCTGCCGGGCCTGATGTTCCGCCTGATGATGCACGGCTGACCGCCGCGGCGCAGAAATGAAAACGCGCCCGAAAGGGGCGCGCGTTCGGTCAGATGCGGACATGCGGCTGATTTACGCGGCTTCGGCTTCAGCCTCTTCGGCGGCATGGCGACGTTCGCTTTCCTCGCGCGACAGCGCAACCGAAGTGCGCACGCCTTTGGAGACAAATTCCATCAGGCCTTTGACCACCCGCTCATTCGGGTCGATGCCAGCGCAAGACAAAACTTCCCGCCCGTCACGCGACCGCGACCACCGGGCGATCTGATCCGGGCCGTTGCCATATTTTTTGTCATCGGCAATTGCATCATCCAGAGCGGCCAGAACGACGGCGGCAAAAAGCTTGCGCGATCTTTGGCCCTGCTCGTAGTTGAACGCTGTACCATCTACAAAGTCACGCATCCTGCCGCCCTTTTCTTATTGCTCTTGTGTTTCCAGAGGTCGAATGAATATGGCATTTTAGTGTTGATTCGGTATGGCCTAGACGGAATAACTGCCATGCACATATCGCATGGCTTGCCATTCGTCACCACTGTATTTAGTCGGCTTGCCAGGGTTCGACCCGACAGATATAGGTGCGGCCAAATTTCCTTCAACCTTTAAGCAAGGTTTTGCCATATGCCCAAGATCAACGGCAACGAAATCCGCCCCGGCTATACGCTGGAACATGATGGCGGCCTGTGGGCGGCGGTCAAGGTCAGCCATGTGAAACCCGGCAAGGGCGGTGCTTTCGCCCAGGTCGAGCTGAAGAACCTGCGCGATGGCCGCAAGCTCAACGAACGCTTCCGCTCCGAGGACAAGGTCGAGCAGGTTCGGCTGGAGCAGAAAGACCAGCAATTCCTTTATGAAAATGACGGGATGCTGGTGTTCATGGACAATGAGACCTTTGAGCAGATCGAACTACCCTCGGATCTTCTGGGCGACCGGCGGCCGTTCCTGCAAGATGGCATGACCGCCACGGTCGAGTATTATGGCGAAGAAGCGCTGTCGATGCAGTTGCCACAAAAAGTCACCTGCACCGTCGTCGAGACCGAGCCGGTGGTGAAGGGGCAGACGGCGACCAGCAGCTACAAACCCGCGATCCTTGACAATGGCGTGCGGGTCATGGTGCCGCCCTTTGTCGGTGTCGGCGAAGACATTGTCGTGCATACCGAATTGATGGAATATTCTGAGCGCGCCTGAGGCGCTGTTCCGTCTGCGATGTTCAGCCTGCGATTCAGCGGCCGTCCGTCAGGGCGGCCCTTTTTCGTTCAGGAAAGCCACCGCAAGGTCGCTTCACCCGCCGTCATCTCCCCTTCGGCCCGATCAAAGCGCAAATAGGCCAAGGCGTGGTCGCCGGACCGGGTAAAGAGCGTGCCTGCCGCTTTGCCAGCCGCGAGGATTGTGGTGCCGGGCACGGCCGGGCCTGTTACCGCGACACGCGCCAAACCTTTGCGCAGGTCGGCCTTGTGTTTCATCCGCGCGGTGACTTCCTGGCCGACATAGCAGCCTTTGCGAAAGTCAACGCCGTGGAGCCGCTCGAACCCGGCTTCCAGAATATAGGTTTCGTCGGCGATCAGTTCGATCCCGGTTTCGGGGATGGCGTGGGCGACGCGGATCGCGTCCCAGTCGATGGGCTGCTGCGGGTCCTTCTCGGCGCTGTAGTGTCGCCAGCCAAGGGCCGGGTGGCGGGGGTCGGCGAAGGCTCCGGGGGGCATTTGCCCCAGACCGCGCTGAACATGCAATGTGGTCGGGGTGATCGCCACATCGGCGCGCAACCGGTACAGCGACAGGCGTCTGAGCAGTGCTTCGGCCAGCCCGGATTTCACGTCGAGCAAAATTGCCTCGGGTTCGGCGGCCAAAAAGAAATCCGCCAGATATTTGCCCTGCGGCGACAGAAGCGCCGCATAGACCAGCCCGGTATCGAGGTTTTTGAGGTCATTGGTGACCAGACCTTGCAAGAAGGCCAGCCGATCCGCCCCGGTCAGGCGCAACAGGGTGCGGTCATTCATGTCGTCACCGGTCATGTCGTCATCCTTCCAAGGTTCTGATGACATATAGGCAACGACCGCTCGGGGGAAAGGGGGCAGGGGCGCGACGGCTTCCGGCCGACCCGGCGTTGACCTTTCCGGGGGGCAGGGCTACGGATTTCGCCAGTCAACGGAGTATAGATAATGAGCTTGTCGCAGGGGCGCCCGTATTTGGCCAGTCCCGGCCCGTCGGTCATACCGGACCGGGTGTTGAACGCCATGCACCGGGCATCGCCGAATATCTATGAGGGCGAGTTGCATGACATGACGGCGACGATCCTGACCGATCTGCGGCGCGTGGCATGCACCACCGGGCATGTGGCGATTTACGTCGTCAACGGCCATGGCGCCTGGGAGGCGGCGAACGCCAATCTGTTTTCCCGCGGCGACAAGGCCCTGGTGCTGGCCACCGGCGCGTTCGGCCACAGCTGGGCCAATTCGGCGCGGCGCATGGGGGTCGATGTCGAGGTGCTGGATTTCGGCAAGACCCGGCGGGCAGATGCGGGTAAAGTGGCCGCAGTGCTGGCGGCGGATAAAGCCCGCAAGATCCGCGCGGTGTTGCTGACCCAGGTCGATACCGCCTCCAGCGTCAGCAATGATATTGCCGAAATCCGTGCGGCGATTGATGCTGTGGGCCATCCTGCGCTGCTGGCGGTGGATTGCATCGCGTCGCTGGGCTGCGCGCCGCTGAGGATGGATGACTGGGGCGTGGATGTCATGGTGGGGGCCAGCCAAAAGGGGCTGATGGTGCCGCCGGGGTTGGGGTTTGTGTGGGCGTCGGACAAGGCGCTGGAGGCCTGCCGAACCTCTGATCTGCGCACCCCGTACTGGGACTGGGAGGCGCGGATATACGCTACGGAATACTGGCAGTATTTTTGTGGAACCGCCCCCACCCATCACCTTTTTGGCCTGCGTGAGGCGTTGAGCATGGTGCTGGATGAAGAGGGTCTGGTCCCTGTCTGGGCCCGCCACGCGCAGTTGGCCCGCAGTGTCTGGGCGGCGGCGGAGGCCTGGGGCGTTGGCGGTGATATCGCCGCGAACGTGCCGCTGGCGGCGGAGCGGGCGGTTTCGGTCACCGCACTCAGGATTGGCGGCGGCCATGCCACGCCCCTGCGGCGCTGGTGCGAGGCGGAGGCGGGGGTGACGCTGGGCATCCCTTTGGGCATGGCCGAGCCGGGGGAGCCTGCCTATGCCGATTACCTGCGCATCGGCCATATGGGCCATGTGAACGCCCATATGGTTCTGGGGGCATTGGCGGTGATGGAGGCGGGGATGCGCGCCCTGGGTGTCCCGCACGGCCCCGGTGCGCTGGCGGCGGCGACGGCGGTGGTGGCGGGCCGCTAAGGGGGGGCTGTCGGCCCCCCACCGCGGCGCGCAAGGGCGCGCGCCGCTGCCCCCCGAGAGTATTTTTGCAAAGAAAAATCGGGCTGCAGTCAGGCTTTGGCGGATTTCAGGGCGTGTGGCAGGGCGGCGGCAAAGGCCGCAAGATCCTGATCACGGCCTACGCTGATGCGGATGCAGCGGTCATGGGGGGCGACGAAGGGCATGCGCGCGAAGATATCGCGTTGGGTGAGTTCCGCGAGAACCCGGCGGGCGAAATCCCCGTCCTGACCGCAGTCGATGGTGACGAAATTGGTGGCCGAGGGCAACGGCACAAGGCCATTGGCACCGGCGATAGCGGCCAGAGCGTCGCGGGCGGCGGCGACTTTGGTGCGCAGCCCGGTCAGGTAGGGTTGATCGGCCAGCGCCGCCAGCGCCCCTGTTTGCGAAATCCGGCACATGCCGAAATGGTTGCGGATCTTGTTGAAGGCGCTGATCAGCGGGGCGCTGGCGATGGCGTAGCCGACCCGTGCGCCCGCCATGCCATAGCCTTTGGAAAAGGTGCGCATGCGGATGACGTTTGGGTTGGCGACATCAATCGCCGGGGCGGTGCCCTCCGGCGCAAGGTCGATATAGGCCTCATCAAGGATCAGCAGGCAGCCTGTGGGTACAGAGCCGATCATCCGTTGCAGGCTGGCGGCATCGTGCCAGCTGCCCATGGGATTGTCGGGGTTGGCGAAATAGATGAGCTTGGCGCCGGTGGCGGCGGCGCGTGCGATCAGCGCTTCGGGGTCTTCGTGATCGCCTTTATAGGGGACTTTGTGCAGAGTGCCGCCGAAGCCGGTGACATGGAAATTGAAGGTGGGGTAGGCGCCGTCCGAGGTGACCACCGCATCACCGGGGCCGATGAGCAGGCGCACCAGATAGCCCAGGAGCCCGTCAATGCCCTCGCCCACAACGATCGTGTCGGGCGCTATGCCATGATGGGCGGCAAGGGCGCTGCGCAGGTCGTGGTTTTCGGGATCGCCGTACATCCAGACATCGCGGGCCGCCCGTTCCATCGCGGCGATGGCATGGGGCGAGGGGCCGAAGACGTTTTCATTAGCGCCAAGGCGCGCGGCAAAGCTGCGGCCGCGGGCGCGTTCCTGGGTTTCCGGGCCGACAAAGGGCACGGTGGCGGGCAGGCTTTCAACAAGGGTCGTGTAACGGGGTGCCATGCCTGCCTCCTGTTGCCTCAGTCCACTTCGGCCAGCCGGCGCAGCGCTGCGTGGATTTTCCCCGCCTCTGCCTCGCCCAAGGCCAGGTTCTCGCGGCTTTCCTCGACCACCTCGTCGGGGGCCGAGGCCACGAATTTCGGGTTGTTCAGCCGCCCGCGCAAGCCACCAAGGTCTTTTTCCAGCTTTTCCAGCGTCTTGGAAAGCCGCGCTTTTTCGGCGGTCACGTCGATGACGCCTGCAAGCGGGATCGCGAAGCTGCCGCCCTCGACGGCGACCGATATCGCACCTTTGGGGGCGCTGCCCTCAGTCAGCCCGTCAAGACGCGCCAGCCTTTGGATGATCGCGGCGTTGCGGGCCCAGGCGGTGCGGCCCTTGTCGTCAAGGTCCACCTGCACCATCGGCAGCTTCAGCCCGGCGGGCACATGCATCTGCATGCGGGCCGAGCGGATTTCTTCGATCAGCGAAATCACCCAGTTCATCTCGCGGTCGGCATCGGCGTCGATCAGCTCAGTCCCATAGGTCGGCCAATCGGCATGGATAAGCTGCTTGGTGCGGCTGCCGGTCAGCGCCCAGAGTTCCTCGGTGATGAAGGGCATTATCGGGTGCATCAGCGTGAAGCACTGATCCAGCACCCAGCGCATGGTGGCGCGGGTCTCGGGCGCATGCTCGCCGTCCATCAAGGGTTTGGCGAATTCGACATACCAGTCGCAGACCTTGCCCCAGACAAAGGCGTAAAGTGTATTGGCGGCGTCGTTGAAACGGTAGGTCGCCAGCGCCTCATCGACGGCGATGCGGGCGCGGGCCACCTCGCCGATGATCCAGCGGTTGACGGTGTGGCTGGCCGCGGGGCGGGTGGCGGGTA
>JANMDM010000173.1:0-11847 GCA_031376305.1 Pseudomonadota bacterium
GCAGCTCCGCGACCTGCTGATGCGCCTGCCGAACCTGCCCCTGAACGAGGTGCCCGACGGCAAGGACGAGACCGGCAACGTCGAACTCCGCCGGTGGGGCAGCCCCAAGACCTTCGCCTTCCAGCCCCGCGAACATTTCCAGATCGCCGGGGTGGCGAAAGGCATGGACTTTGAGACCGCCGCCAAACTCTCCGGCAGCCGTTTTGTCGTCCTCAAAGGCGGCGTCGCCCGCCTCCATCGGGCGTTGGCGCAGTTCATGCTGGATCTCCACACCTCTGAACATGGCCTGACCGAGATGATCACCCCGGTGCTGGTCAAGGATGAGGCGATGGTGGGCACCAACCAGTTGCCGAAATTCGCCGAAGACAGCTACCGGACCACCAACGGCTGGTGGCTGATCCCGACCTCGGAGGTGACGCTGACCAACAGCGTGGCGGGCGATATCCTGGACGAATCCGCCCTGCCGCTCCGCATGACCGCCCATACCCAGTGCTTCCGTTCCGAAGCCGGATCGGCGGGCAAAGACACCTCGGGGATGCTGCGCCAGCACCAGTTCGAAAAAGTCGAGATGGTGTCGATCACCACGCCTGAGTCCAGCCTGGCCGAACACGACCGCATGACCCGCTGCGCCGAAACCGTGCTCGAACGCCTTGGCCTGCCCTACCGGACGGTGCTGCTTTGCACCGGCGACATGGGCTTCGGGGCGCAAAAGACCCATGACCTGGAGGTCTGGCTACCCGGCCAGAATGCCTACCGCGAAATCTCGTCTGTCTCGGTCTGTGGCGATTTTCAGGCCCGTCGGATGAATGCGCGGTTCCGCCCCGCAGGCGGCAAGCCAGACTTCGTCCATACCCTCAATGGTTCTGGCCTTGCGGTCGGGCGCTGCCTGAACGCGGTGTTGGAGAACGGCCAAACAGAGGATGGCTCCGTAATCCTGCCGCAAGCCCTGATCCCGTGGCTGGGTGGCAAAACCCGCCTGACGCCCGACGGCATCTTGGTCTGATGCAGGGCGGATCAGATGGCGCCTGCTGCGCAGGCGTCATCGCAGAGCCGGACGCACCCGTCCCGGCGCCGGTAAGCGATTGCCGGGTCTGGCTTGACCTTCCCGACAGGGCGGGGATACTTCCAAAGGTGAAAACTTCCGCAAAGACGGGCGCAAGTCCCCGACCGCAGGCAGACAGGGCAACGTGCATCCAATAACCGTAACCTATGCCAGCCATCCGACCTCCAAGGGCGACCGTGCGCTTGAGGCTGACATTTTTCTGCCGGGCACCAACAAACCTACCGATCTGTTGGTCTGGATGCATTCCGGTGGGTTTCGCTCGGGCGCGCGCAGCCACAAAAGCCATGCTCGCATCGCGGCCAGGTTCGCGCCATACGGGATCGCCGCCGCCTTCATTGATTACCGTCTGGCCCGCCCGCCGGCGATCCTGCTTTCTGGTACCGGGGCACTGCTCGACAGGCTGACCGCCGATGCCCGTGCAGCAGGCGAAGAGATGCCGGAAAGCTTTTTTGGCAGCCGCCCGCTTGGCGTGGTCGAAGATTGCTGTGCTTTTCTGAATTTCGCCGAAACCAACCAGGCCTTGTGGAATCTATCGGGCCGTTTCCTTGTGGGGGGAAGCTCCGCCGGGGCCATTTCGGCCCTGAATACCCTCTACCTGCCCGCCGCCCTTGGCCTTTCGCGGCCCAAGATTTCAACTGTGTTGGCCTATTCGGGCGGCTTCGCCTATCCATCTTTCATTGCCCCGACCGGCGCGCGTATTCTGGCGCAGGCCTGCCCGACAGACGCGCGGGTTCCGGTGTCATCAATCCGGCGTTATCACCAAGCTCTGGCCAAACCCGGCTCCGACCTTTGCCTGTTGATCGAGCATCCGCTCTATTCCCATGGGGATCTGGCGCTGACCCCTCAGGAAAGCCTGTCTGATGCCGTGGCGCGGGCCGCCGGGTTTCACAACACCCACGATCCCCTCGCAATTCCCATCGACATCCCCGGTGCAAAGGGCAAATGGTCATGCTGAATTATGACGAAGTCATTCTGTGCCAGGGCGTAAAGATCCCCTTCGTCTCGTCCATAATCGTCCCCAAGATCGAACGCCCCTTGCGCAACAACCGTTACGAAGGCGGCGAGTGCGCAGCCCTGCGACGCATCTTGCAACCCGGTGACAGGGTGCTGGAACTGGGGGCCGGGCTGGGTCTGTTGTCCAGCGCTGCGGGCATGGTCGCCGGGGTTGCCAGTGTCACCGCGATCGAGGCGAACCCGGACCTCATTCCGTTGATCCGCGAAACCCACCGCCTGAACGGCGTCGCGCATGTTGATCTTCGCAATGGCGTCGTCACCGCCAAGGAAGGCGAGGCGATCCCCTTTTACCTGCGCAGCGCCTTCTGGGCCTCCTCGATGGATGCCGGTGACAACAGCTATTTGCGTTGCGAAAACCTACCCCGCGTGCCGATAGCAGACCTGACAGAAGAATTGAGCCCGACGGTCATCGTGTGCGACATTGAGGGCGGCGAGCTGGGGCTATTCGATAAGGTCGATCTAAGCTCAGTCCGCGCCATGGTCATCGAATTTCACCCCAAAATCTACGGCAAAGAGGGCAGAAGCCGGATAATTGCCTTGCTTGCGGCCAAGGGGCTGACACTGGCGGAAAGCAACCGAGACGACAGTTCGGTTCAGCTTTTTGAGCGCCGCGCCCCGATCGCAAGCGAACCGGGTCTTGGGGGGCTGGCGCAGCGCAGCTATCGAACTTGGCCGATTGCCGATCCGAAGGTCTTTGTCGCCACCTGCATGAAGGACGAAGGCCCCTTTATCCTCGAATGGCTGGCCTGGCATAAATCAATCGGCGTCACCGACATCGTGGTCTTTACCAACGACTGCACCGACGGCACCGACCTGCTGTTGGACCGCTTGCAGGATATGGGTGCGCTGACGCATCTGCCCAACCCCGCGCTGGCCATGCGAGAGACCGGATTCCAGCCAGCGGCGTTGAGTTACGCCCATTATTTGCGCCAGATGCGCGACGCGGATTTCTTCATTTCAATGGATGTGGATGAATTCATCAACATCAGCGCAGGTGCAGGGCATTTACACGACCTTTTCGCTGCAACGGGTGCCTTTGATGTCCTGTCGGTGACCGAAGTAAATCACGGTGCAAACGCCCGCGAGCAGTATCAGCGCGGCTGGCTGACCGAACAATTCCCCGCCCATCAATCCATGAAACCCGGCGCACGCAAGGCCCGCCGGGGTGTAAAAAGCATTGTGCGGCTTTCTGAGCAGGTCGATTGCCTGCGCAACCATCGCCCGGACATGGGCTTTGCGCGGGGTCCGGTGCTGTGGCTTGATGGGTCCGGTCGGGTGCAAAAAACCCTCGCGGCTGATCGCAACGAAAACGGGCTGGACTGCCGCGGCACCTATGATCTTGTGCGGCTTGAGCATTTCGCGCTGCGGTCGCTGGAAAGCTATCTGACCAAAATGCACCGCGGCGATGTGGTTGTGTCGGGCAAGCGGGTTTCGCAATATTATTGGCGGGCCCGCAACAGCAACGAAGTCAGCTCGGGCAACTATGGTCAGGTGCTTCAGCGTGCCCGCACCTTTCACCGGGATCATTTCGAGACAGACGCCGCACTTATGGCCTTGCACGAGGCCTGCTGCGCGGCCCATGAAAGCCGGATCGAAACGCTCTTGCTTGATCCGGAATTTGCCGAACGCCGCCGCTGGGTGCTGGCGGAAGCCTGGTAGACCCCCGCCCGCTCTAGTGTCTGTCTGTCGATGACAGAATCGCCAGGCAGACACTAACTATTTGTTTTTACGCGTGTCTGTCGACAAAAACCGGTATCCACTTTTGTCTGACACGCTCTAACCGTCCGCTCAGCGTTTGCGGTAATCCTCGCGCGCGTGGCCTTCGACATGTTTACGCAGTCTGGAGGGCGTGTGGAACTTCTGGTTCTTGAACGGGTTTTTGTCACCCTGATCGCGGAAGGTCATGCGAATGGGCGTGCCGGGCATATCAAAGTCCTTGCGCAAGCCATTGACAAGATAGCGTGAATAGCTTTCCGGCAGCTGATCGGCATGGCTGGTCATTACCACGAAAGCCGGGGGCCGGGTTTTCACCTGGGTCATATAGCGCATGCGGATGCGGTGGCCGCCCGGCGCCGGGGGCGGATGCGCTTCGGTCATTGCGCCCAGCCACTGGTTCAGTTTCGCGGTCGAAATCCGGCGGTTCCACACGTCATGGGCCTTCATGATGGCGCCGTGCAACCGGTCCAACCCCTTGCCGGTCTTGGCAGACACCGTCACCATCGGCGCGCCGCGCAGCTGCGGCAAAAGCCGCTCGAACGACTCGCGCATTTCCTTCAGTTTTTCGGTCTTGTCGTCCTCAAGATCCCACTTGTTGACAGCCACCACCACCGCGCGGCCTTCGCTTTCGGCATAGTCGGCAATGCGCAGGTCTTGCTGCTCAAAGGGGATCGCCACATCCAGAAGCACCACCACCACCTCGGCAAAGCGCACGGCGCGCAAGCCGTCGGCGACCGAGAGTTTTTCCAGTTTTTCGTTGATCTTGGCCTTCTTGCGCATCCCCGCGGTGTCAAAGATCCGCATCGGTGTACCCATGAAATCGGATTGCACGGAAATCGCGTCACGGGTGATCCCGGCCTCTGGTCCGGTCAACAGGCGTTCCTCGCCGATGATCTTGTTGATCAGCGTCGATTTGCCGGCGTTGGGGCGGCCGATGACCGCGATCTGCAAGGGTTTATCGACGGTCGGCACGCGGGTTTTCTGGTCCGCATCCTCGTCACTGACATCAACATCAACCTCAGGCGCATCGCGGGCAGCGCGTTCCTCATAGGTTTTGGCCAGCGGCAACAGCGTGTGATAAAGTTCGTCCATGCCTTCGCCATGCTCTGCCGAAAGCCGGATCGGTTCGCCCAGGCCCAGGGACCATGCCTCGATCACGCCGCCATCCGCAGCGCGGCCTTCGGACTTGTTGGCGGCGACTATGACATTGGCGTTCTTCTTGCGCAGAATCTCTGCAAAGACCTGATCCGTGGGCGTGACTCCTGCCCGCGCGTCGATAACGAACAGGCAGATATCGGCCATTTCCACCGCGCGTTCCGTCAATCGCCGCATGCGGCCCTGAAGGCTGTCGTCGGTAACCTCCTCAAGACCCGCAGAATCGATCACCGTAAAGCGCAGATCGCCCAGCCGGGCATCGCCCTCGCGCAGATCGCGGGTGACGCCGGGCTGATCATCGACCAGCGCCAGTTTCTTGCCGACCAAACGGTTGAAAAGCGTCGACTTGCCGACATTGGGGCGACCGACGATGGCAAGGGTGAAGCTCATGGCGCAGTCCTTCGGCGAATGAAGCTGCCCCCTTACACGGCTTTTCCGTCAGCGGAAAGCGTGAAGCTGGCCAGACTTCGACACAACGTAAAGCGTGCCCCCCGCCACAACCGGCGCAGACGCAGCACCGCCCGGCACTTCGGCCTGTCCGACCAGCTTGCCCGAGGCCGGATCAAACGCCCGTAGCCAACCGTCAGATGAGGCGGTAATCAACCGCCCGCCTGCCAGAACCGGTCCGAAATGCGCATAGATCGCCTTGCGGCGTTTGTCCTTGTCCTTGGTGAAATAGGGCAGATCCATGCGCCAAACTTCTGCACCAGACCCCGCATCAAGCCGCACAAGCTGATCTTCATCATTGACCATGAACACCGATCCGCCAGCCAGAACAACCGGGCTTGCCGCCCCATCGGGCGCCGACCACAACGCGGCGCCGGTGGTCAGATCCAGCGCCGCAAGACGGCCTGCGGCGGATCCGGCATAGACGGTGTTTCCCGAAATCACCGGATCACCGGTCAGATCGGAATAGCTCGCATAGGCGCGGCCCAGGCGCTTACCGGCAACATAGCCGCTCCAGACCGGCAAACCATCGACGGTCGAGGCCGCCAAGAGCTGACCCGAGGCAAAGGGAAACACGACGGTGTCGCCCGAAACCGCCGGGGCCGAGGCCCCCGCGACCCCGGCCTGCGCCGGGGTGCCCGGTACCGACCATGCCACGCGGCCATCACGCGCGGCCAAGGCCCAGGCCGAGCCGTCGCGCGCCACCACATAGACCTGACCACCGGCGACCGTTGGCGCACCGCCTACGGCCACCTCAAATTTCTGCCGCCAGACCACCTTGCCGCTGGCAGGCTCAAGCGCCACCAACTCGCCAAATCCGGTGGTCGCGAAGACCATGCCTTCGCCGTAGGCCAAGCCACCGCCGGACGCGTCGCCGCTGCGATCAGATGCAGGTGTCAGATCGACCTGCCAGACTGTGCCCCCCGACGTGGCCGTTGCACTGACCCGGTCATTGCTGTCGAGCGTGAAGACCCGCCCGCCCGCGACCACGGGATCGGCGGTAATACGGTTCTTGCGGCTGTCGCCCTGACCAATGTTGGCGCTCCAGATCCGGGTCATTGCCCCGGAAAAAGCCGCGTTTCCACGAAGGTGTGCCGGTGTGCCGCCGCGATGGGTCCACTCGGCATTGGCCTCTTGACCGGGAAGCGATATTGCCGCCGCCTGACCGGTGGCTGCCACCAACGGCGCGGCATTCTCCCCCTCGGCCTGCACGCCCACCAGCGCATCACGCGGCGAAAACCGCTCGCCCGCAAGGATCAACTCGCCATCATTACAGCCCGAAAGAAGCGCCGCCAGCGCCACCAAACCCGCCCGATAGGAAAACGTCACGGTCACAGCCCCTCTCGTACTTTATGTCTTCCGGTGCCGCCTGCGGCCCCGCAAAAATTCATTCCGTTCCTGCGCCTTTGCCCAGCGCCACCAAAACCTGTTCGACGCGGCTCTGCAAGGCCGGCGTCGCATCGGCGTCTTCTTTGATCTGCGCCAGCAAGGTGGCGGCGTCTTCCGTCTTGCCCGCGTCGAGCAGAGCCAACGCCTGCTGTTCCATGGCCAAAGCCCGGAACGGTGCGCCGGGGGCGGCCAGGGCGATCAAGGTCGCGTCCCGCTCGCTTGCGGCCATCATATCGCCGCCCAATATGACCATCTTCAGCTTTGCAAGCTGGCGGTAGCTTTCCGCGACCTCAGGGTTTTCGGCAAGCGCCGACAAGGCGGTAAGCGCTGCGTCGCGGTTGCCCGCGGTTTCGGCTTCGGCGGCCGTCAACAACCCCAGAACCGCTGCGCGCCCTGCCACGCCGCCGGTTTCGACTGTCGCCAGCGCTGTAACTCGGGCATTGGCATCATCACTGGCCATCGCTGCCTGAACGGCATCGCCAAAGGCTTCGGCTGCGGCCTGCGCGCGGGCCTTTTGCCATTCGTTCCACGAGGCGCCGCCAACGATCAGCACCACCGCCGAAATCGCGATCCAGCCATATTTGCGCATCAGCGCGAACAACTTGTCGCGGCGAACCTCGTCGGCCACTTCGTCAATGAAACTATCGGACTCGCTCACGACCCACCCCGTTTGCCTGTTGCCCCCGTCTTACACGCAAGGCTGCAACCTTGCCAAGCCCGCGCGCTGGACCAAAACTGGTTCAGCCCTAGGGAAGAGTCTGATAGTTGGCGAAGAAACGACGTTCCGCATAGGCCGCTTCGTCTTCCGCTCCGCCCGGCCCAAGAAGCCTGAGACGCGAGGCCAGATCGACTTCCTCGGACGACTGCCGTTCCCACATCGCCGCATAGCGCCCACCCCGCGCCAGCAGATCCTCGTGGCGGCCTTCTTCGACGATGCGCCCCGCCTCCAGCACCACGATCCGGTCAGCATCGGCGATGGTCGACAGCCGGTGGGCAATGGTGATCACCGTGCGCCCCGCGCCCATCGCCCGCAGGCTGTCCTGAATGTCGCGCTCGGTCTGGGTGTCAAGCGCACTGGTCGCCTCGTCCAAAAGCAGGATCGGCGGATTCTTCAGCAAGGTGCGGGCGATCCCCACCCGCTGTTTTTCGCCGCCCGACAGTTTCAGACCGCGTTCGCCCACCTTGGTTTCATAGCCTTCCGGCAGCGACAGGATGAAATCATGGATCTTTGCGGCCTTTGCCGCCGCGATCAGTTCATGGCGGGGAGCGTCGGGGCGACCATAGGCGATGTTGTAAAGGATGGTATCGTTGAACAGCACGGTATCTTGCGGCACCACCCCGATCAGCCCGTGCAGGCTGTCCTGGGTGATCTCGCGCAGATCCTGCCCGTCAATACGCAAAGCCCCGCCCGTCACATCATAAAACCGGAACAACAGCCGCCCGATGGTGGATTTGCCCGAACCGGAGGGGCCGACAATCGCCACCTTCTGCCCGGCCGCTACGGTCAGGCTGACATCCTTCAAAATCGGACGCGCGGACTCATAGCCGAAGGAAACATGATCCAGCACCACCTCGCCGCCCGCCACATGCAGCGCTTTGGCACGCGGCTGGTCCACCACCTCGGCAGGTTGGTCGAGCAGATCGAACATCTCGCCCATATCAACCAAAGCCTGGCGAATTTCGCGGTAAACCGTGCCGAGGAAGTTCAACGGCATGGTGATCTGGATCATATAGGCGTTGACCATGACAAAATCGCCAACCGTCAATACCTTGGCTTGCACCCCGTAGGCGGCCATCACCATGACGATGATCAGGCCGCAGGTGATGATCAGCGATTGGCCGAAATTCAGCACCGACAGCGACAGCCCGGTTTTGACCGCGGCCTTTTCATAGCCGGCCATGGCGGTGTCATAGCGCCCGGCTTCCCAGGCTTCGGCGCCGAAATATTTGACGGTTTCAAAGTTCAGCAGACTGTCGATGGCCTTTTGATTGGCATCGGTATCTTGCTCGTTCATCTTACGGCGGATTTTTACCCGCATCTCGGTGATGCGAAAGGTATAGGTGACGTAAAGGAAGATCGTCACCATGACCACCGCCGCATAGCGCCAGTCGAAGACCACGGCGAAAATCACCGTCACCATCGTCAATTCAAGGATCAGCGGCCCCACCGACAACAGCATGAACCGCAGCAGGAAATCGACGCCCTTGACGCCGCGCTCGATCACCCGGCTCAGGCCGCCGGTCTTGCGGGTGATGTGGTAGCGCATCGACAGGCGGTGAATATGGGTGAAGGTCTCAAGTGCCAGTTTGCGCAAAGCCCGCTGCCCGACGCGCACAAAGATCGCATCGCGCAGCTCGTTCAGGCCGGTGGTGCCCAGTCGCGCCATGCCGTAAGCCACCGTCAAACCGATCGCACCAATCGCCAGCAAAAACCCATCGCCGCGACTGGTGCCGCCCAAGGCATCCACCGCCGCCTTGTAAAAGAACGGCGTCGAGACGGAAACGAGTCTCGCCACCACCAGCGCGATCATTGACAAGATCACCCGGCGCTTCACCCATCCCTCGCCCTGCGGCCACAGATAGGGGGCCACCCGCCGGATGGTGCGCGCCGCACTTTTGCGTTCCGCGATCTTTTCGTCACTCGCCATTTCGCCCGATTCTCCGTTTGTCACCGCAAGCCGGTTGATCGCAGGCGCGCTTCCGGCTATCAAGAGGTATCAATTCAACGATTCACGAGTAGTTGAAATATGGAGCAGAGTCGAGTCCTCGACGCCCTTTCGGCATTGGCCCATGAAACCCGGCTGGATCTGGTGCGGCTGTTGATGCCTTGCGGGATCCAAGGCATGACGCAGGGTGAAATTGCCCGACAGCTCAAAATTTCCGCCTCGCGCCTGGCCTTTCATCTGGCACAGCTTGAACAGGCGGGGCTGGTCACGGCCCGCCGCGAATCGCGCAATGTGTTTTACGCCGTCAGTGCCCAAGGGATTGGCGGCGTGCTTGGCTATGTGCTGAACGACTGCTGCAAATCGCATCCTGAAGTTTCGGCCTGCTGCCGACAGGTTCCGACCGATCTGGAATGATGGCGATCAGTTTTCGGCGATGGGAACCGTAAAGACCTGTCCGGGATAGATCAGATCAGGGTCGCGGATCAGATCCTTGTTTGCCTCATAGACGCGCACATACAGCAGACCATCCCCGTAGGTTTCGCGCGCAATCGCCCAAAGCGTAAAGCCCGGTTGCACGGTGATGACGCTGGCGGCAGTGACCGGTGCCACGGCTGTGGCGGCGGGCACAACCGCCGGGACCTCTGCGGTTGCCAGCGGTTCTGTTGCAGACGGCTCGGGTGCGGGCTCCGCTGCGGGTTCTGGCGCTGGCAATACCACCTCGGCCGCAGCCACTTTGGCGGGTTCCTCGCGCTGGAACGGGGTTTCAATGCGCGAGGTGACCTTGCCCGCATCATCCAGTTGATCGACACGCAGCGTATAAACCCCGGCCTTAATACCCGTCAGCTTCACGCGCCAGTCGCCTTTGGCACTTATCGGAGCGGTCGCCACCAGGCCGGTGTCAAGATAAAGCCGTGCAAAACTGCCCGCAGCACCGCGCCCCGCCAAATCAACGTTGCCCAAACGGTCATAGCCGATGGTATCAATGACGACATCGGTCCCCGCTCCGGCATCGGTCAACTTGCTGACGCCTTGTGCATCGGCAATCAACACACCGGGGATTGCGGCGGCAACTGGCGCCCCGGAGGGTTCGGTTGCAGCGGCATCCGCCGCGCTTGCCGGGGCCTCAGGCGCGGCTGTGGCCACGATAACAGGCGTCGGCGCAAGGATCACGCTTTGCGCAGAACCCAGCGTCATTCCGTCAGCCAGCGTCGCCATCAGGGTCAGCACACGGGGCGCCGCAGAGGGGCCAAGGGTCAGGAAGGCTGCAAACTTACCTTGCCCATCCACCTCAGCCTGCCCCGCTTCGACCCCATCGACCAACACCGCCAGCTTTGCCCCAGTCGGGGCGGCCCCGGCCACCACGACCGACCCGTCAGCCTCGGCACGGACCGTGTCAAAACGTGGGGGTTCGGGTGCCATGATCGCAGCCGCATTGCTTTCGGTTGCGGGTTCGTCCCCAGAAGCGGTGGTCGCTGAACCTTCAGGCGGAGCAATTGCTGCGGGCGCAGCATCAGTGCTGGCAAGCTCGCCGCTTACAGGTTCAACCGGGTCGGTGGCCTTATCAAAAGCAAACAGCCAGACTACCGCGCCAAGCGCCAACCCCGCGCCTGCGCCCGCAACCCATGGCAATGCACCGTATCGTGACGCAGGCTGCCCGTTACCGTCTTGCATGTTGGTGATCCCCCAAAAGCGGCTTGCCCCGACCGCCCTTGAGCAACCATAGCAACGCCGCTATCACCGGTCAAAGAAACCGTTTCCCGAAGGTCAGATACAATGCCCGCTGTTGCAAAATCTGTCTGCGTCTATTGCGGCGCGCGCTCCGGCGTGCGGCCAGCCTACGCAAAGGACGCCGCCCTGACCGGGCAAATGTTGGCAAGCAATGGCTGGCGGCTGGTTTACGGGGCCGGTGATGTGGGGCTTATGGGGGTTGTAGCCCGGTCGGCGCAGGCGGCTGGCGCACAGACTTTTGGGGTAATCCCCACCCATCTGCTGGGCCTGGAGGTCGGCAAGCGCGACCTGACAACCTTTGTCGTCACCGAGACCATGCATGAGCGCAAGAAGGTCATGTTCATGAACGCCGATGCGGTCGTCGTATTGCCCGGCGGCGGCGGATCCCTGGATGAGTTTTTCGAGGTGCTGACCTGGCGACAACTTGGTCTTCACACCAAGCCAATCCTGATCCTGAACACCGACGGCTATTGGACTCCGCTTTTGGCGGTAATCGACCAGATCATCGGCGAAGGCTTTGCCGATGCCACGCTGAAATCTTATGTCACCGTGGTGCCCGATGTGCCTGCGCTGGAAGCCGCCCTGCGCGCGGTCCTGTCCTGAGAACGCTTGGGCGGCAAAAGCGGCCAGATGCCAAACTGCGCCGTGCAAGGTCTGCCCGGTGCCCGT
>JANMDM010000177.1:0-1506 GCA_031376305.1 Pseudomonadota bacterium
GGTCAGCCGACGGGCCTTGACTTCGTCCAGCGCGGGCGCTCTGGCTGGCGCCGAACCAAGGGGCCTTGCCTTGACTGCATCTGTCTTCCTTCTTGTCCTGTTTGCGGCTGCACTTCATGCCGGATGGAATGCCATCGTCAAAGGATCCGACGACAAGTTCGCGTCCGCGGTGGCGATCTGTATAGCCGCATCGGCGATTGCCGCGATAGTGCTGCCGTTTGTACCACAACCTGCACCTGAAAGCTGGGCATTTATCGGTATCACAATCGTCTTGCAGACCGCCTATTACGCCCTGGTCGCGGCAGCTTACGGGCGCAGCGACATGAGCCAGGCTTACCCGGTGATGCGCGGCGGTGCGCCGGTGATTGTGGCCTTGGTGGCGGGCACGATTTTTGGTGATGCCATGCCCGTGGCGGGCTGGGGCGGGATCGGGCTGATTTCTATCGGCATCCTGAGTATGGCAGCGCTTGGGCGCGGCGGTTCGCGCGCGGGGCTGGCGTTTGCGGTGATGAATGCCTTTGTCATTGCCGCGTATACCCTATCTGACGGCCTGGGTGTGCGACGCTCGGACGCGGCGCTCGGGTATACGCTGTGGGTCTTTCTTCTGACCGCGCCACCGGTGGTTGGCTGGGCGGTGTGGCGGCGTGGGCCAGTGTTAATCTCTCTGGCCCTGCGGCAGTGGCGCGAAGGGGTCATCGGTGGGTTTGGAACGATGATATCCTATGGCTTGGCCCTTTGGGCGATGACGCAGGCGCCGGTTGCGATGGTCGCTGCCTTGCGCGAAACCTCAATTCTGTTTGCGACAGTGATTTCGGCGCTGATCCTGAAGGAAGACGTTGGCTGGAGGCGGGTGGTTGCGGTGCTGATTATCGCCGGTGGGGCAGCAGTATTGCGGCTGGCCTAAGGCTCAGCCAGCAGGGCCGCCAGCCCTTCGCGGTAGCTCGGATAGGTCAGCGTTATGTCAAGCGCGTGCTTGATACGATCGTTTCGCACCCTTTTGGATTCGGCGTAGAAACTGCGCGCCATCGGCGTCATCTCGGCGGATGCGTAGGCAACAGCGATCGGGGGCGGCACGCCCAGCAGGCGCGCCGCATGCAGCAGCACGTCTTCAGGGGGCGAAGGTTCGTCATCGCAGACGTTATAGGCGGTTCCGGGCGCCGGACGATTGATCGACGCTTCTAGCACGCAGGCGATGTCGTCCACGTGGATGCGGCTCATGTATTGGTTGGGCTTTAGGATCAGCCGCGCAGACCCGTCGCGGAGCTTTTTGAAGGGTCCGCGACCGGGGCCATAGATGCCGGCAAGTCGGAAGATATGCAGCGGCAGGTTGCCAAGCGCCCGCCAATCCGCTTCGGCCCGCACCCGCCACTTGCCGCGCGCCGTTGTCGGCGTAAGCGGGGTATTTTCGTCAACCCAACCGCCTTTATGATCGCCGTAAACACCGGTGGTTGACAGGTATCCCGCCCATTTCAGATGCCGGATTTTTGCCAATTCTTCGCGGTGCGC
>JANMDM010000261.1:0-2075 GCA_031376305.1 Pseudomonadota bacterium
ATGGCGATACCACGCATAAAAAGGCTGGCAGGTAGAAACGCCCATGCGGTCATCGTCCAGATCAGGGTGTGCGGGCTTTCAAGCGTTACCGGAGTAAACGACAGTGACGCAAGCTTCAAAATCGCAGGGATCAGAAAGGGCAGAAGGAAGCCCAGCGCAATGTTAAAGCGCGAGTCCCGATTAAGACGGTCCACAACATCGCCGCCGGTCGTGGGATCAAATGTCGGCAGGTTGATCCAGACGTTGAACGTGCCCATCCGACTTGGCCACCCAATAAGGCGCATCACCAGCACGAAGACCACAAGCGTGAACAGGGAAATCATATAACTGATCCCGGCCGCCGTGCGCACCAGAATGATGTGCTGAAGGCTCATATCGTCAGGCAACATCAGCACAACAAGCCGTACCGGGCTGTAGGGGACATCGATGGACTCGCCTAGCTTGTTGCCCAGGGCTTCGATGAACAGCGTCAGCGTTGTCTGCTCGGTCTGCCCCCGCACGATGGTGGACAAAAGCAGGACGGTGGCAAAAAGCGACAGGAAGCGCAGGCGGTTGAACGGTGGCGCATCGCGAAATTCGACCAACCCAGGATAAACCGAAGCATATTCGAAGAACGTCAGCGCCGCGGCGAAAAGCGCCACCAGTGCCACAATCTGGGTCGTATCACTGTTCACACCCGGCAACATCAGGGACGGAATAGCAATCAGCACCATCACCAGCACTGCGCGCACGAATGCGCCTGTGATTTGTGAAAACACTGCCTACGCCCTCAATCTGACCGAACGCGGTACTTTGCCGACATTCTGGACCGACAGGTCCCGGCCAATTGTGGCGGGCTGCCTTATTCTTGCCACAGTTTTGCCCATTTCCGATCCCCCTGACAATCATTGGTTAAGGTTAAGACGGGTAAAGCGGCCTTTTGATGGAGAAACTGGTGCGACTTTGCATCAAAACGGCAGCATGAATTGGACTTGAATCGGGCAAGAAAAAGGCCGCCCCTGTGGGCGGCCCAATATCTGGTGGTTGATGATAGTTTCACACCCATGGGCGGGACTGGGCGGCCCTAGCCTCATAACCGTCGATTGAGGCGACTTTTTCCATCGTCAGGCCGATATCGTCCAGACCGTGCAAAAGGCAGTGCTTTTTGAAGGCATCAACTTCGAATCCGAATTGCCGCCCGTCAGATGCGGTCACCGTCTGGCTTTCCAGATCCACGGAGATGCGGGCATTTGCCCCCTTGCGGGCGTCGTCCATCAGGTGATCGACGGCGTCTTGCGGCAAGGCGATGGGCAGAATGCCGTTCTTGAAGCAGTTGGAATAGAAAATATCGGCAAAACTGGTGGAAATCACACAGCGAATGCCGAAATCCAAAAGCGCCCATGGCGCGTGTTCGCGCGACGAGCCACAGCCAAAGTTTTCACCCGCCACCAGAATCTCAGCCTTGCGATAGGCGGGCTGGTTCAGCACGAAATCGGGGATCTCAGCGCCATCCTGGGTATAGCGCATCTCGTCGAACAGGTTCACTCCCAGCCCTGACCGTTTGATGGTCTTGAGGAACTGTTTGGGGATGATCATGTCGGTGTCGATATTGACCAGCGGCATGGCGGCCGCGATGCCGGTCAGGGTGGTGAATTTGTCCATTACATCATCTCCCGTACGTCTGTCAGGTGGCCGGTCACGGCGGCTGCAGCCGCCATTGCCGGACTCATCAGGTGGGTGCGCCCGCCGCGGCCCTGACGGCCTTCGAAATTACGGTTGGATGTGGCCGCGCAGCGCTCGCCGGGCGAAAGCTGGTCGGGGTTCATGGCAAGGCACATCGAACAGCCCGCCAGCCGCCATTCAAAGCCCGCGTCGATAAAAATCTGCGCCAGACCTTCTTCCTCGGCCTGCGCACGTACTAGACCCGACCCCGGAACTACCATCGCCCGCATGCCCTGTTTGATCTTCTTACCCTTCAGGATCACCGCCGCCGCCCGCAGATCTTCGATCCGGCCGTTGGTACAAGACCCGATGAACACCGTGTCGATCATGATATCCGACAGCTTCTGCCCCGGCGTCAGACCCATGTAGTCAAG
>JANMDM010000295.1:0-7990 GCA_031376305.1 Pseudomonadota bacterium
ACGGGATTGCGCCCGACGGCAGTGCCCACGGCGCGCACGGCTTTGGGATGGCCGACAACGCGGGCGATTTCAGAATAGGTCGTGACTTGTCCCGTTGGGATCGACAAGAGCGCTTCCCAGACCTTGATCTGGAAAGGCGCGCCAATCATGAAAAGCTTTGATTCACCGCTATCGCCAAGGGCCGCCTCGGCCCAAGGGGCAACGGCGGTTCGATCCTCGCTGAAACGCGCTAATGGCCAGCGTCCGGCCATATCCGCAAAGGCGGCGTCGCGCCCGCGGTCTTCGGAAAATGCCATACCGCAAAGCCCGCGATCGGTGGCCATGGCCAAAGCCTCGCCGAAGGGCGACGGGAACCAGCCATAGCGGATCACCAGCCCTTCGCCGCCGCGGGCGTAGTCGCCGGGGCTCATCGCTTCCCAGCGCAAGAAAAGATCGTGCAGCCGCCCGGATCCCGACAGGCCAGATTCGACCGCCGTATCCAACATGGTAAACCGGTCGGCCAACAGCCGCTTGGCATGATCAAGGGTAAGATACTGTTGATAGCGTTTCGGCGACACCCCGACCCAGGCCGAAAATATCCGCTGGAAATGTGCGGGGCTCATCGACAGACGCGCCGACAGCGCCTCAAGTGACATGCCCTGCCCGCCCGGAGCATCAATTTCCGCCAGGGCGCGCGCGATGACCTGATAGTGGTATTTTTGTCCGGGGGCGTCCATGTGCATCCATCCTCATCCTTGCCCTGAACTTAAGGCAGGCGCGGGTTTCAAGCGACCCGGATTTTGCGCCTTCGTGGGTTTCACGGGTCATATTGTTCAAACCTCTTGCCGTATGACGCTTTGGAAGGGCATAGGGCAGCATGGCACCACAACTCGACTATCAAACGATTCATGAGATTTTCCGCCGCTTCCGCGAGGCTGACCCCGCGCCGAAAGGCGAGTTGGATCATGTGAACGCCTTTACTCTGCTGGTTGCCGTCGCCCTTTCCGCGCAGGCGACGGATCTAGGCGTGAACAAGGCCACCCGCGCCTTGTTCGTGATTGCCGATACGCCTGAAAAAATGCTGACCTTGGGCGAAGTCGCGCTGACCGAACATATCAAGACCATCGGCCTGTTCCGCCAGAAGGCGAAGAACGTCATCAAACTCTGCCGCATTCTGGTTGATGACTATGCAGGCGCGGTGCCTTCCTCGCGGGCCGCGTTACAGTCCTTGCCCGGTGTCGGGCGCAAGACCGCGAATGTGGTTTTGAACATGTGGTTTCACCACCCGGCGCAGGCGGTCGATACCCATATTTTTCGCGTCGGAAACCGCACCGGCATCGCCCCCGGCCGCGATGTGGACAGGGTCGAGCGGGCGATCGAAGACAACGTTCCTGTCGCGTTTCAAGGCCACGCCCACCACTGGCTTATCTTGCACGGTCGTTATATCTGCGTGGCGCGCAAGCCAAAATGTGGCGCTTGCCATATCCGTGACCTGTGCCTGTTCGAGGAGAAAACCCAATGACCCAGCGCTATCAGGTGGTCGGCATCGGCAATGCCATCGTCGACGTCCTCAGCCAGACCGATGACAGTTTTCTGGATCTCATGGGTATCCAGAAGGGCATCATGCAACTGGTTGAGCGGGAACGCGGCGAAATGCTGTATGGTGCGATGAGTGAACGCACCCAGGCGCCCGGCGGGTCCGTCGGCAATACGATTGCCGGACTGGGGAACCTTGGGCTGAAGGCCGCCTTCATCGGCCGGGTCCGCGACGATGCGCTTGGGCGGTTCTACGCCAAGTCGCTGACCGCCGAAGGCACCGACTTTCCCAATGCGCCGGTGGCGGGTTCTGATCTGCCCACGTCGCGGTCGATGATCTTCGTGACTGCGGACGGTGAGCGTTCGATGAACACCTACCTGGGTATTTCGGCTGACCTTGGGCCTGCGGATGTGGCCGATACCGTGGCCGGACAGACGGATTACCTGTTTCTGGAAGGGTATCTTTTCGACAAGGACAAGGGGAAAGCCGCATTCCTCAAAGCGGCGCGTGCCTGTCACGCAGGGGGCGGCAAGGCGGGTATCGCGCTTTCTGACCCTTTTTGCGTGAACCGCCACCGGGCTGACTTCCGGCGCCTGGTGAAAGACGAGATGGATTTTGTTATCGGCAATCAGCACGAATGGTGCGCGCTTTATGAGACTGAAGACCTTGAGGCAGCCCTTGCACAAGCCAGTGCCGAATGCCCGGTCGTGGTCTGCACCCGGTCGGGGGCCGATGTGATCCTTCTGCGCGGCGCGGAGCGTGTCGATGTACCCGTCCACCGGGTTGTGCCGGTTGATGCGACTGGCGCGGGGGATCAGTTTGCGGCGGGCTTTCTGTACGGTCTGGCGACCGGGCAAACCTTGAAAACCGCCGGCCGCATGGGATGTATTGCCGCCGCCGAAGTCATCAGCCATTTCGGCGCCCGGCCCGATGTGGATGTGAAGGCGCTGTTTCATGCCGAGGGGCTGATCTGAAGCCGCGCGTTCAGTCCCCCAGTTTGGCGTGCACCTCATTCAGATCGACGTCGCCCGTGGGCATCTTGTTGTCGGGGTTCTCGAAGTCATATTTGAACAGCAGGAAGTCTTTCTTGTAGATTTCATAAACCAGGTGCATCGACAAATCGTCGAAGTAATCTTCGACCGGATGAGCGCGCTTTGGCCCATGACCTTCGCTTTCGTTGAACTTCGGGATCGTCGCGAGATCGACTTTTACCGGGGTTTTGACCCGGTTCAGAACACTCTGCATGCCATCGTTGAATTTTTCGGTATGGAAGATGTGGTCGTAACGGCCGCCGTTGACGATATAGGTCGAGATGTGCCCTGACATCGCCGACCAGTGTATGTCCGGCTCCATCGGGCGGCGCCAGCGGATGGTATCACGGGCGAACAGCAGGAAACGGCGGAAGGACTTGATCTGGTCAAACTCGAACCCGCCTGCCGGATCACCAACCTCGACGCCGTATTTCTGGGTGAGCATCGGCACGAGGTTGCCACGGTAGCGCTTGCCGTTGCGTTGGATGCCACAGATCTTATCGAAGTAAGACGACAATATCCGGGTGTAGGGGTTGCGCACACAGGTGAAGGCGAAGGATTTATGGGCTTTCACATTGGCTTCGATCAGGGGCTGGCTCGCGTCCAGCGCCCATTTGTGCATGCCGGATGTGGCATCATGGACGTCGCCATCGAAAAAGCGGCCGTGATCCGAATAAAACATGATCTGCCCAATGGTCGAGCAGGCGCATTTCGGAACGACGCGGTAAACGAGGCTCTCGCTTTCCGTCATCCATGTGCCGGGGAAACCCATCCTAATGATCCTTTTACACAGTCGAGAGATATGTCGGTAACGTAAGAAACAATTGTGACCAGAAAAGCAAATAAATGCTGTTTTTCCAACGGCTATTATAGCTATCTAGCCGCAATGATCGACGATACTCGCGCAATCGGAAGCAATAATGGCTGAAATTGCCTTTCTTCTCCTGTGCCACAAGGATCCCCAGGAGATCATTCGCCAGGCGGAGAGTCTTACTGCGGCCGGTGACTATATGGCCATCCATTTCGATGCTCGGGCCAAGGTTGCAGACTATGAAATGATCCGC
This sequence comes from Pseudomonadota bacterium, assembly GCA_031376305.1. Taxonomy (GTDB): domain Bacteria; phylum Pseudomonadota; class Alphaproteobacteria; order Rhodobacterales; family Rhodobacteraceae; genus TMP-24. The sequence continues at coordinate 3,612 of JANMDM010000295.1, forward strand.
GCTGCCCTTGCAGGCAACCCCAACGTCACATTTGTCAAGAAGCGGGTTAAGTGCGGGTGGGGGGAGTGGAGCTTGGTGCAGGCCTCGCTCAACACGGCAAATGCGGCAGCCGCAGCCTTTCCGACGGCCACACATTTCTACATGCTTTCGGGCGATTGCATGGCAATCAAATCGGCTGAGTTCGTACATGCCTATCTTGACGCCGAAGACATCGACTACATTGAAAGCTTTGACTTTTTTGAAAGCGACTGGATCAAGACCGGCCTGAAGGAAGACCGTCTCATCTATCGCCATCTCTTCAATGAACGTCTTGGAAAACGCCTGTTTTACTGGAGCTATAACCTTCAAAAACGCTTTGGTCTGACGCGCAAGATACCCGCCGATTTGCAAATCATGATCGGAAGCCAATGGTGGTGCCTCAGGCGGCGCACCATCGAAGCGGTTCTGGATTTCTGCCGCGCGCGACCGGACGTGATGCGGTTCTTTCGCACGACATGGATCCCGGACGAGACTTTCTTTCAGACCGCCGTCCGCCATTTGATCCCGGCGCCTGAAATTCGCGAGCGGACTCTGACCTTCCTGATGTTTTCCGACTACGGCATGCCGGTGACGTTTTACAATGACCATTACGATTTGCTTTTGGCGCAAGACTGCTTGTTTGCACGCAAGATCAGCCCGCAGGCATCTGAATTGAAAACCCGCTTGGGCGCCCTGTTTGCGGCAAAGGATGTCGCGTTTTCGATCACCAACGAAGGCCGCAGTCTTTACCAGTTCCTGACCCGGCGTGGCCGCGTGGGCCGCCGCTATACGCAAAGATTCTGGGAGAATGCGACAGCACATGACGATGACCGCAAACTCCTGATTTTGGCCTGTAAGAAATGGCATGTGGCCAAGCGGCTGATTGGCCACATCCGCGCGATCACGACCATTCCTGCGGTTGAGTATCTTTTCAACGAGGCAAGTACCCCTATGCCGGACTTAGGTGGCATCCAGTCGACATTGGAAAAGCGCATGCGCCACCACCGGGCATTGGTTCGGATGCTTTTCGATCACTATGACACTGACAGGTTGATCATCTGCCTGGACACCTCAAATTTCGATCTCATTCAGGATTTCTATGCGGATCGTTCCACAGCGAAGCTTCTGGAAATCGCCTGCGACTTTTCGGACGGCTACCTGATTGGTCATGCGCAGCGCGTCGGGCTGGCAGGTAACCTATCGTCGCCAGACACGCTTGAGCGGCTGTTGCCCACCATTCGCTTCGACGTTAGCTTTGAAAGCAATCGCCTTCGCGACGCGAATTTTCCAAACGCCGTCCGCATCCGGCAAACCGACACGGCGCAGCTGAATGCGGTGGCGCTGGCGCAGTTTCTTGATATCCCTCAGGATAAGGCATTTGTGATCGCCAATACCGAACATCTTTTCTCTGACTGAGGCTCCGACATGCGTTACGTTTATGATGCAAACAACATTTTTGCCCTTATCTTGCGCGGCGAGATCCCCAATAAGACCGTTCTGGAAACAGCACATACGCTGGCGTTCCATGACATTCGCCCGCATTCGCCGGTGCATGTTCTGGTGATTCCGAAAGGCGCCTATGTGAATTTCGACCACTTTGCCGCTCAAGCAAGTGTGGACGAGATCGCTGACTTCCACCGGTGTGCCGCCGAGGTTTGCCGATTGCTGAACATTGCACCGGGCGGGGGTGGGCGGGGGTACCGGACGATCTCGAACGCGGGCGTGGATGGCCTGCAAGAAGTGCCGCATTATCATCTGCATATTCTGGCGGGAAAGATGTTAGGCCCGATGCTGAGCCAAGTCTGACCCGGCCTTGTCCCTGCCGCGCGCGGCGTTAAGATGCGCATCAATTGCCCTCGCGGCGAAACTGAATCCGAAACGGAGCCTGGCCATGCCCTTTCCCGCCCCCGAGACCGAAGTTGTCACCGTCTGGAAAATGGCCTGCGACGGGGGCGATGGGGCGCTTGGCCATCCCCGCGTCTGGCTGACGATTCCGCAGGAAGCGGGCTTTGTTGAATGCGGCTACTGCGATAAGAAATACGTCCATGAAAGCTTTGCCGAAAAGGCGACGTGACGGGCGGAGCATCTTCAAGCCCTGACGGGCATTCTTCGGCCGAAACCCGAGATGAGCGCTGCGAAGATGGCGAAGAAAATTGACGAAGGGGTCGCAAATGACATTCGGCAAAGGTTGCCATCTGCATCTGATTGACGGCTCAGCCTTCATCTTTCGGGCCTATCACGCCTTGCCGCCGCTGACCCGCAAGTCGGATGGTCTGCCGGTGGGGGCCGTTGCGGGGTTTTGCAACCTGCTCTGGGGTGAGCTGACAACCACACGCAGCCAAGAAGCGCCAACCCACCTGGCCGTTATATTCGATGCCGGGTCCAAGACCTTTCGCAACGATATTTATCCCGCCTATAAGGCCAACCGCCCGGAACTTCCCGAAGATCTGCGACCACAATTCCCGCTGACCCGCGATGCCACCCGCGCCTTTAACGTCGCCTGCATCGAGGTCGAGGGCTATGAGGCCGACGACATCATCGCCACTTTGGCCCACCGCGCCACTGCGGCAGGCGGCACGGTGACAATTCTTTCGTCCGACAAGGATCTCATGCAGTTGGTGGGCGACGGCGTCGACATGCTTGACCCGATGAAAAGCAAGCGCATCGGCCCCGATGAGGTGTTTGAGAAATTCGGTGTGGCCCCCAACCGCGTGGTTGATGTGCAAGCCCTTGCCGGGGATTCGGTGGATAACGTTCCCGGTGCGCCCGGCATTGGGATCAAGACGGCGGCCTTGCTCATTCAGGAATACGGCGATCTGGAAACGCTGCTGGACCGTGCGGGCGAGATTTCCCAACCCAAACGCCGCGAAGCCTTGGTCAACAACGCCGATCTGATCCGCCTGTCCAAACGTCTTGTATCGCTTGATTGCGCTATGCCGCTGGATGTGCCGCTGGATGCGCTGGAATTGAAAACGCCCGAGCCGGTGGCGGCGATGGCCTTTTTGAATGCCATGGAGTTTCGCACTCTCACCCGCCGCGTTGCCGAAAAGCTGAAGGTAGAGGTGCCGTTGGTGTCCGAAGCGGCGCTTGCGCCGACCGCACCGGAAGATCTGGCCCTGGTGGCAGAGCGGGTGCCCTTCGATCCGTCGCGTTATGAATGTGTACGCGACAAAACCGCTCTGGACCTTTGGATCGCGCTGATCCGTGAGCGGGGCTATGTCGCGGTAGATACCGAAACCACCAGCCTTGATGAAATGCGGGCCGACCTTGTGGGGATTTCGCTGTCAGTTGTGGCGGGCGATGCGTGCTACATCCCCTTGGGTCACACGGCGGGGGGCGGTGATCTTTTCGGCGCATCCGAACGGGTCGCCGGGCAGATGCCCATGGCCGAGGCGTTGGCGATGTTGAAGCCGGTGCTGGAGGATGACTCGATCCTCAAAATCGGCCAGAACATGAAATATGACTGGAAGATCTTTGCCCGCCACGGCATCCGCATCGCACCTTTCGACGACACCATGCTGATGAGCTATGCGATGCACGCCGGTCTGCACAACCACGGCATGGATGGGCTGTGCGAACGCTATCTGGGCCATAGCCCGATCCCGATCAAAAGCCTGCTGGGTGCGGGCAAGGCGGCGGTGACCTTTGACCGCGTGCCGATTGACGAGGCGGTGAAATATGCCGCCGAAGACGCCGATGTAACACTCAGGCTTTGGCAGGAGTTCAAGCCGCAGCTGCACCGCGTACAGGTGACGACCGTCTATGAGACGCTTGAGCGACCGTAGGTGCCGGTGCTGGCCGATATGGAAATGGCCGGGATTCGCGTTGATCCACAGGCGCTGTCACGGATGTCCAACGCTTTTGCACAGAAGATGGCCGGGCTTGAGGCAGAGATTGAGGCGTTGGCGGGTCAGCCTTTCAACGTCGGCAGCCCCAAGCAACTTGGCGAGATTCTATTTGATAAGATGGGCCTGCCGGGGGGCGAAAAAGGCAAGACCGGGGCCTATGCGACCGGGGCGGATGTGTTGGAGGATCTGGCCGCCGAAGGCCACGAACTGCCCGCCAGGGTGCTGGACTGGCGCCAGCTCGCAAAGTTGAAATCGACCTACACTGACGCCTTACAAGATCACGTCCACCCCGATACTGGCCGTGTGCATACGTCCTATTCCATTGCCGGGGCCAACACCGGGCGGCTGGCCTCGACCGACCCCAACTTGCAAAACATCCCGGTGCGCACTGAGGAAGGCCGCCGCATCCGCGAAGCGTTTGTGGCCGGTCCCGGCATGCGTCTGGTCAGCCTTGATTACAGCCAGATCGAGTTGCGCATCCTCGCCCATGTCGCCGATATTCCGGCACTGAAG
>JANMDM010000316.1:0-4968 GCA_031376305.1 Pseudomonadota bacterium
GGGTGAAGCGGAAAGAACGTCCGGACATGGGCAGGCTCCATTGCAGGTCGCGCGTTCTTAGCGCCGCCAAAGGCACGGCGAAAGTGGCAATCGCGGCGGAGCCATGAGATTTGCGGGAAATGGTGGGCGACCCTGGAATCGAACCAGGCAAGAGTCTCCTCGGCGGAGTTACAGTCCGCTGCCGCACCTTGCAGCACGTCGCCCACTAGGGCGGCTGATTACGCGTAGGGGGGAAGGGCGTCAAGGCGGAAAATCCCTACGCGAAGCACCGGCATGGGCTTGCCATTGCCCATCACCCCGGCGCATTGTCGTTTGCTGTCATGCAAGGGGCAAGAGCCATGAAAAAACCAACCTGGGTGATCGAGAAAGAGCGTACCAAACGCGCCTCGGCCTCTGAAACCGTGTGGCTTTTCGGCCTGCATGCGGTGCGGGATGCGTTGATGAACCCGGCCCGCGAAAAGCTGAAGCTGGTGGTGACCAAGAACGCCGCCGACCGGCTGGGCGAAGCGATTGCCGCCGCCGGGATTGAGGCGGAGATTGTCGAGCCGCGCAACTTTGACAGCCATGTGCCGCTCGATCCCGAAAGCGTCCATCAGGGCGCAGCGCTGGAGGTCAGGCCGCTGCATTGGGGCAGCTTGGCAGAGGTCTGCGTCAGTGGGCGGGGCACAGCACTGGTTGTGTTGCTGGACCGGGTGACCGATCCACACAACGCCGGTGCGGTCTTGCGTTCGGCCGAAGTCTTTGGCGCGCGGGCGGTGATTGCACCCTTGCGCCATTCGGCCCCGGAAACCGGCGCGCTTGCCAAAACCGCGAGCGGCGCGCTTGAGCGTCAACCCTACCTGCGGGTCACCAACCTGGCCGACGCCATGGATGACCTCAAAGCGATGGGCTATGTGCTTCTTGGTCTGGACGGAGACGCGGAGCTGACGTTGGATGACGCGCTTGCCCAGGTCGGCCAGCGCCCGGTCGGACTGGTGATGGGATCCGAGGGGCCGGGGCTGCGCGAAAAGACCCGCGAGACTTGCGATCACCTGGTGAAGATCCCCTTTGCCGGTGGTTTTGGGTCGCTGAATGTTTCAAACGCCGCGGCGGTGGCACTTTACGCGGCAACATTGCGCTAGGCTTTCGGGCTTCGGCGGCTCCTGCGCGCTCAATACGTCACATTCGTTCACTCTTGCGGGAGCGCGCTTTTTCTTGAGCGCGGAACGTGGCATGTTTAAGCGTATGCCGGTCCCTCCCGGCTACGGAGTCAAAAATGATCCGCGCCGCGTCTTTGCTTTTGGGTATTGCCCTTTTCATCATAGCTGGAGCTGTAACCGCGCAGGCGGAACAGCGCGCGGTCACTTATGCGCCGGGCGGCATTGCCATTTCGGGCTATGATGCCGTGGCTTACTTTACCGCGGGCCGAGCGGTACGGGGTTCGGCAGAGTATGCCATCATGTGGCGGGGGGCGACATGGTATTTCGCCTCGCCCGAATCTCTGATGGTTTTTGAAATGGACCCGGAGGCATACGCGCCGCAATTCGGCGGCTATTGCGCCTATGCGGTTGCCGAAGGCCAGACTGGGTCGGCTGCGCCGGACGCGTATTTTTTTTACAACGACCGGCTCTATTTCATGCATGATTTAAGCATGTTAAGGAAAATGAAGTCGCAATTGCCCGAAATCGTGGCCGAAGCTGAGGCGCATTGGCCTGAGGCGCTTGGCCAGTAGTTGCCACCCAAAATCACATCTGCGCGACTGGCTCTTTCATACTCCGATTACAATCCCATCTTAGGATGCAGAGGTCGGCATCGGAACAGCCGCGCCTCTGCTCACTGTCCCTCGTTCCGCGAACTGCGCCCGGCCCTTGGCTCGGGCGCTTTTTTCTGCGAAGTCCCGATCATGGTAAATCCTGACGATAGCAAAATTCGCGCCATTCTGACCGGGACCCGCGTGGTGGCGGTTGTCGGCTGGTCGCCCAATCCCGACCGCCCGTCGCATTATGTGGCCGCGTTTCTTGCCCGCAGCGGTCTGACGGTTATCCGCGTCAATCCGGGGCAGGCCGGGCAGATGATTGACGGGGGGCTGGTCTATGGGCGCCTTGGCGATATTCCCAAAGATGCCGGCGTTCAAATGGTCGATATCTTTCGGCGCTCCGCGGCCGTGCCCGAGATCGTAGACGAGGCTTTGGCGGCCTTGCCGGATCTGAAGGTGATCTGGATGCAACTGGGTGTCATGCACGCTGACGCGGCGGCGAAGGCTGCGGCACAGGGTATAACCGTCGTGCAAAATCGCTGCCCGAAGATCGAGGCATCCCGGTTGCTCTGAGTGTCGGGTGGCGACAGGTCTTTCAGACCCGCTGAGACTGTTCGGCCATGGGCGGCGGGGTTTCAAGGTAACGCCGCACCCTGGGCGTCAAACCTTGTTCCGGCAAAAGGCACAGCGAGTTACGCGATTTCGCGCGGCGTCGATTGGGCCATATCAGGACAGTCAGAGCCATTCCCCGCGACCCGTAGCCACTGCTTGGGCGACCGAACTGAACCCGTCCCGCATCAGTAACGCATCCAGCCCACGGGCGATGTCGCTGACCAGCGACAGACCCTGATAGACCATCGCCGAATAAAGCTGCACCGCTGAGGCCCCGGCGCGGATCTTGGCATAGGCCTGATCGGCCGAAGACACCCCACCAACGCCGATCAGCGGCAGGCGGCCGTTGGTCAGCACCGATAGATGCGCCAGCACCCTGGTCGAGCGTTCAAACAGCGGCGCACCCGACAAGCCACCAGCCTGGGCCGCATCGCGGCTTTGCAAGCCGTCGCGGGCCAAGGTGGTATTGGTGGCAATGATCGCGTCAATCCCGCTCGCCAGCGCCACTTCGGCGACATCGGCCAGCTCGTTGGCGGCAAGGTCGGGGGCGATCTTCAGGAAAACCGGGACCCGGCGCACCAGCTTTTCGCGCTGCACAAGCACCCCAGTCAACAACTCGGCCAGCGCCTCTTTCCCCTGCAGATCGCGCAGCTTTTCGGTATTGGGGGACGAGACGTTGACCGTGACGAAATCGACATGCGGCCCGCAGGCCGCGAGGACCTGCGTAAAATCTCCGGCGCGGTCGGCACTGTCTTTGTTGGCACCAAGATTCAACCCCACCGGCACCGACCGGGGCGCCAGCGCCAGACGTGCGGCAATGGCCTCCATGCCGTCATTGTTGAAGCCGAAGCGGTTGATAACGGCGCGGTCCTCGGTCAGGCGGAACAGCCGTGGCCGTGGGTTGCCGGGTTGTGGGCGCGGCGTGGCCGCCCCGACTTCGACAAAGCCGAACCCGGCGCGCGAAAGTGCTGTCGCCGCCTCGGCGTTCTTGTCGTAACCCGCCGCAAGGCCAACTGGGTTGGGCAACCTCATCCCGCAAAGCGTGGTTTCCAGCCGGGTCGAGCTGACGGGGCCCGCAAGTGGCACCAGCCCCGCAGCCAAGGCGCGGATTGACAGCCCGTGGGCGCGTTCGGGGTCAATCCGGTGCAAGGCGCAAAGGGCAGCCCGTTCCAGAAAAGTCACAGCAGGCCCTCGGGAAAAATGTGGCCGCTGGCTCCCAAGGGCAGCGACTTGTCCCAGATCACATCCGCCATCCGCAAGCGGCGGTACAAATGGGGGAACAGGGCCCCGCCACGCGACACTTCCCACTTCAGATCCCCTCCTAGGGCGGCAGGGTCGCAGGCGATCAGCACCAGATCACTGTCTTTCGCGAAATACTTCGCCGCCGTCTCGGCGACCTGCGCGGGGGTTGAAAAATGAATATAGCCATCGGACAGATCAATGGGTGCACCGGCGGTCTCGCCCCTGTCGCGTAAATTGTCCCATTCGGGGCGGCGGAAAATTTTAAGGATCAGCATGGCGTGGTCATGCCCGCTCCTTTCAATTTGGTCAATAGGTGGCTCTCGACCTTGCCATTGGAGGGCGGCAGGCTTTAGAGGGGCAGATGCGCGGGCGTTGTGTAATGGTAAGACCTTGGCCTTCCGAACTTGCGTCAAAATCAGGAAAACCGCTGATTTTTCAATCGGGCAACTATAGCCGCGAAACCGCATCCTGGTAAATTGCAGGTCAGGGAAACTTGTTGGAGCGGGCGACGGGAATCGAACCCGTGTCTTCAGCTTGGAAGGCTGAGGTCTTACCATTACACAACGCCCGCGTTGCGGTGTGAATATCCGCTGCTGCAGGCGAGCGCAAGATGCCGCCCCTTTGCGTTTAAACGCTCCCTGCTGAAAACGACATTCAACTATTGACCCCGTTTGCCTTCAGAACGGCTGATTGTGCTGCGACCTGCTGCGGCCTGGACAGGTCCAGTTCGGGCGGCACGCCGATTGGAGGGTGTCGGCTTGATGCAGAGGCTCATCTTTCAGAGCGGGATCTTTTCGGCAAGGCCTTTGACCGCTCGTGGGGGGGCGAACTTGCTCCTTGGCCTATTGGCACGGAGGCACACTCTTGATCTTTGCCGCCACGACAGGGACCGGGGTCGCATCGGCGTTGACCTGTCAGGTGAAGTGGAAAAATGTCGGGAGACGGCCATCAAGATGGAGAGGTTGCGTGTCTTGCGTAAGCGATGGGGCAACTTCGGGTAACAGAGGTCGGCGATGCTGCAACAGCAGAAAATCCGCCAACCACCTGACTTATTGGGGATTTATGGTGCTGTGAGAGAGGATTGAACTCTCGACCTCACCCTTACCAAGGGTGTGCTCTACCACTGAGCTACCACAGCGTACCGTTTTCGACGCAAAACTCCGAAGCACGTGGGCATCGGACCCGCCGACATTATCAACTGCTTCCCACACTCCAAGCCATTCCACGTAAAGGCGGCTATTTTTGCAATGCGAGACGCAATTCTTTTGCGTGGCGGCGTGTTAGACGCAAATTTGGGTCCGCGCAAGGGCAATCTGGACCCTTTTGAGCATCCGGGGTAGGAAGGGGCAATGGAACGCAAAATGACGAAATCTTCTGGC
>JANMDM010000012.1:0-2497 GCA_031376305.1 Pseudomonadota bacterium
ATAGATATAGGACCGGCCGATATAGGTGCCCTTGGCCCCCAGCGCCAAAGCTTTCAGCACGTCCTGGCCCGAGCGGATGCCACTGTCGAGATGCACCTCGGTCTGATCGCCCACTGCTTTCACAATCTCGGGCAACATGCGGATCGAGGACAGCGCGCCGTCGAGTTGCTGCCCGCCGTGGTTTGAAACGAGGATTGCATCGGCGCCGAAATCCACGGCGCGGCGGGCGTCATCGGCGTCGAGAATGCCTTTGAGGATCAGCTTGCCGCCCCAAAGATCGCGGATCTTGCCGATCTTGGCCCAGTCAAGCTGCGGGTCGAATTGTTCATTGGTCCAGGACATCAGCGAGTCGAGATCGCCCACCCCCTTGGCATGGCCGACGATATTGCGGAAGGTGTGGCGTTTGGTTCCGGCCATGCCCAGACACCAGCGTGGTTTGGTGGCCAGATTGATCAGGTTCTTCAGCGTCATCCGTGGCGGGGCGGTCAGGTCGTTTTTCAGGTCCTTGTGCCTTTGGCCGAGGATTTGCAGATCGAGTGTCAGTACCAGCGCTGAACATTTCGCGCGTCTCGCCCGCTCGATGGCGCTGGCCACAAAGTCTTCGTCCTTCATCACATAAAGCTGGAACCAGAAGGGCGCGGATGTGTGTTCGGCGATATCCTCGATCGAGCAGATCGACATGCTGGACAGGGTGAAGGGCACCCCGAACTTTTCCGCCGCCCGCGCCGCCTTGATCTCGCCGTCGGCGCATTGCATTCCGGCCATGCCCACTGGCGCCAGCGCCACTGGCATCGTCACCGGCTGCCCGATCATCGTGGATGCGGTTGTGCGCCCGGTCATGTCGACGGCGACCTTCTGGCGCAGCCGGACCAGCCCGAAGTCTGAGCAGTTTTCGCGAAAGGTCTGTTCGGTGTAGCTGCCGCTTTCGCAGTAGTCATAGAACATCTTCGGCGTGCGGCGTTTGTGCAGGCGCTTCAGATCGTCGATGCAGGTGATGACGGGCATCTCGTCGCTATTCCCCCTTGGCAAAGCGGCGGTCAGGGACGATCCACATCACGGCAACGATGCCGATGAAGATCAACGAGAGAACTGGTTGAAAGAAGGCAAGTGGAATCGCCGCCACATAGCAGGCCAGCGAGATCCTGCCTTTCAGATCCGACCCCAAAGCGCGAGCGAAAGCCGAGTCGCGCCCATGCTGCCCGAGCAGGGCAATGGCCAGCAAAGTGTAGGCCACCGCGCACATCAGCAGATCGCCCGCATAAAGCGCCACCGTGACCGGCGCGAAGCCGTTCTCGCCCATGAAAGCTGTGGCGAAGGGCATCAGCGACAGCCAGAACAACAGATGCAGGTTCGCCCAAAGCACCCAGCCGCCGATATGTTTGACCGCGTGGAACATGTGGTGGTGATTGTTCCAGTAAAGGCCGACGTTCACGAAGGACAGCACATAGCTGAGGAAAATCGGCAAAAGCGGCTGCAACACCGCCAGATCCTGCCCATGCGGCACCTTCAGCTCCAGCACCATGATGGTGATGATAATGGCGATCACCCCGTCTGAGAACGCCTCGATCCGGCCTTTGGTCATGCTGCGCGCCCCCTCGGATTTTGGGAAAGACTACCGGGGAAGCCAGACTGGCCGCAAGAGCGAAGCAGGCCTCAGGCTGAATGCGCCCCGTCGGCCAGACCCTTCACGAAGGCCAGAATCTCAGGCACAGACCGCTTTTCCTCGACCATCTTGACGATGGCGGAACCGACAACGGCGCCATCCGCCACGCCTGCAATCGCCCGCGCGGTTTCAGGCGTACGGATGCCGAAGCCGACGATGACCGGCAGATCGGTCTGCGCCTTGATCCGCGCCACTTCCGGGGCAACATCCGCCGCACTGGCCGCCGCTGCCCCGGTGATGCCGGTGATCGAGACGTAATAGACAAAGCCTGAAGTGTTTTGCAGCACCTTGGGCAAGCGCTTGTCGTCGGTGGTGGGTGTGGCGAGGCGGATGAAGTTCAGCCCGGCATTTTGGGCCGGGATGCACAGTTCGGCGTCTTCTTCGGGCGGCAGGTCGACGACGATCAGCCCGTCGACCCCCGCCGCCTTGGCGTCGGTCAAAAACGCCGCTACCCCGCGCGAATAGATCGGGTTGTAATAGCCCATCATCACGATCGGCGTGGTCTGATCGCCTTTGCGGAACGCCGCCGCCATAGCCAGCGTTTTTTGCAGCGTCTGCCCGCCTTCAAGCGCCCGCTGCCCCGCGAGCTGGATGGTCGGACCGTCTGCCATTGGGTCAGTGAAGGGCATGCCCAGTTCGATGATATCAACCCCGGCACCCGGCAAGCCCCGCATCAGTGCCGCCGACGTTTCAAGATCGGGATCGCCGGCCATGATATAGGCCACAAAAGCCTTCCTGCCTTCAGCGCGAAGGGCGGCGAACTTCTGATCGATCCGGGTCATGCGAACTCTCCTGCAATGCCTTGGCGGTAGTGCAGAAAAGCTGTGAGAAAAT
>JANMDM010000044.1:0-1866 GCA_031376305.1 Pseudomonadota bacterium
ACCGCCCGCGCTAACTTGGCGCTAATCGGCGTCGATCCGCTAGGGGTCGCCTGGCAGCTTGTCGGGCGCATCTGCTACTGGACAGACACCATCATTCAGGGAGCCAATGATGACCCTCACCCAAAAACTCCTCGGCGCGGCTGCAACGCTTGCACTGTCGTCCGGCATGGCGCTGGCCGATCCGGCGCTCATCTACGATCTTGGCAGTAAGTTCGACAAGAGCTTCAACGAGGCGGCCTATGGCGGTGCCGAGCGCTGGAAGACTGAGACCGGCGGCACCTACAAGGAATTGGAAATTCAGTCCGAAGCCCAGCGCGAACAGGCATTGCGTCGTCTGGCCGAGGCCGGGGCCAACCCGATCGTCATGACCGGTTTTCAGTATTTTGACGCACTGAACACGGTTGCACCGGACTTCCCCGACACAAAATTTGCGATCATTGACGAACATGTCGATCAGCCCAATGTCGCCTCGGTCAAGTTCACCGAGGAGCAGGGATCCTATTTGGCCGGGATGATGGCGGCGATGGCCTCGAAAACCGGCACCGTGGGCTTCGTCGGCGGCATGGATGTGCCGCTGATCCACAAATTTGCCTGCGGCTATGCCCAAGGGGTTAAGGCTGCCAATCCCGATGCGGTGATCATCCAGAATATGACCGGCTCGACCCCCGCCGCCTGGAACGACCCGGTGAAAGGTGCCGAGATCGCCAAGGCGCAGAAATCGCAGGGTGCCGATGTAATCTATGCCGCCGCTGGTGGCACCGGCATCGGGGTTCTGCAAGCGGCAGCGGACGAAGGTATCTTGTCGATTGGTGTCGACAGCAACCAGAACCCGCTGCATCCGGGTTCGGTTCTGACCTCGATGCTGAAGCGGGTGGACAATGCAGTTTACGAGATTTTCAAACAAGGCGCCGACATGAAACCCGGCTTGACAATCATGGACCTGAAGGCCGGCGGCGTTGATGTGGCGATGGATGACAACAACGCCGCCTTGGTGACAGCCGACATGAAGGCCGCCGTCGATGCCGCCGCCGAAAAGATCAAATCCGGCGAAATCACGGTGCATGACTACATGGCCGACAACGCCTGCCCCGTGAACTGAGCGTCACGCATATGGCAGGGGCCACAAACCCGGAGCGGCAGGCAACTGCCGCTCCCGCCATCGAGCTTCGCGGAATATCGAAAGCCTTTGGCCCGGTGCAGGCCAATAAGGACATTTCGATCCGGGTGATGCGCGGCACGATCCACGGGATTATCGGCGAAAATGGCGCCGGGAAATCCACGCTGATGTCGATCCTTTACGGCTTTTACAAAGCCGACTCGGGCGAGATTTTCATTGGCGGCAAGCCGACGCTGATCCCCGACAGTCAGGCGGCGATCCGCGCTGGCATCGGCATGGTTTTCCAACATTTCAAGCTGGTGCAGAACTTCTCGGTGCTGGAAAACGTCGTGCTGGGCGCCGAAGACGGCGCGCTGCTGCGCCCGTCACTGGCCAAGGCCCGCAAAGAGCTTGAACGGCTGGCGCGCGAATATGAACTGGATGTCGACCCCGACGCCTTGGTTGAGGATCTGTCGGTGGGCCACCAGCAACGCGTGGAAATCCTCAAGGCACTCTACCGCCACGCCGATATCTTGATATTGGACGAACCGACAGGGGTGCTGACGCCGGATGAGGCGGATCATTTATTCCGCATTCTCAATGGCTTGAAGGACCAAGGTAAAACCATTATCCTGATCACCCACAAGCTGCGCGAGATCATGGAGATCACCGATACCGTGTCGGTGATGCGCCGCGGCGAGATGACGGCGACGGTGCAGACCTCTGAGACCAGCCCCGAACAACTGGCCGAGCTGATGGTGGGCCGTAAA
>JANMDM010000038.1:0-19161 GCA_031376305.1 Pseudomonadota bacterium
AGGTCAATCCACACCAATTCTGTCGACCCACCCCCAATGTCGACAACCAAAAGCTGCTCGGTCTTGGTCGACACCAGCGGCGCGCAGGAAATCACCGCCAACCGGGCTTCTTCCTCTGGTTGGATGATTTCCAACGGCAAATCAGTTTCCCGGTGCACCATCCGCAGGAATTCGCGGGAATTCTTGGCACGGCGGCAGGCCTCGGTCGCCACCAATCGCATCTGCACCACACCGTGCTGTTCGATCTTTTTGCGGCAGATATGCAGCGCTTGCACGGTGCGGATCATCGACGCGCGGCTCAGCTTGCCCGTGGCTTCCAGCCCGTGCCCCAGCTGGACGGCCTTGGAAAAACTGTCCACCACATGAAACTGGCTGCCCTTCGGCTGGGCAATCAGCATGCGGCAACTGTTCGTGCCGAGGTCCAGCGCCGCATAAAGCTGCGCCGGGTCGGGCTTTGCGGTGCTGGGCGGCTCGACCGAGACTGGGAACGCGCCCGCACCACCGGGACGCTTGGGCGTCATCATCACGCCCTCCGATTTTAAGTTACCGCCAACCTACCGGGGTGCGGCCCATCAATCAAGCACCGGCTGGATCGCGGCCCCGGCTCCGGGGATTGGGCCCTACCGGCAGAATGGCCGCAGGTCGCTCAGGTGGCGTACAATGTCGAAATCCGTCATCGCATGTCGCGAACCGCGCGTTATTGAGGGGCCGCAGTCAGAGGATTCGTCATGGCAGATGTTACCATCGTCTATTGGCGCGACATCCCCGCCCAGATCATCGTGGGCAAAGGGCGTCGCGGCGTGAAAAAACCGCTGCCCGAGCGCTTCGAGCAGGCGATCGACCGCTGCGCCATGAAAATCGGCGCCCGCGACGGCGACGCCTATCTGGCTGAGTGGCGCAAGGCCGCACCGTTTGAACTGCCGGGCGAAGATCTTGACGTGGCCGAGGCGGAGTTGGCCCGGATCATTGCCGAATACGACCTTGAGCGGATCAAAGCTCTGATCGCAAATGACGGCTGGGCCTAAACCCTCGCCCCCCAGTTTTTGGAGAGCCGCAATGGCACTGTTAAGTTTTCGCCGTAAAGAAGCTGCCCCCGTTGTCGACAAAGCCGCCATCGAGTCGCTCCTGAACGGCTATTCGATCGAAGTGATGCCGCGCACGGCCGAAAAAGTCGAAGATTTCCGCGCTCTTCTGCCCAAAGGCACGCGGGTTTACATCGCCCATATCGACGGCACCCCGATCGAGGAAATGGTCGCCACGGCCAGGCGCATCAATGCCGAAGGTTTTCCGGTGATGCCGCATTTCCCGGCGCGCATCATCAAAGACAAGGCGACGCTGGCCGACTGGATCGCCCGCTATCAGGGCGAAGCTGACGTCAAGCAGGGCCTGATGCTGGCGGGGGGCGTGTCGCATCCGGCGGGGGATTTTCACTCGTCGATGCAGATGCTGGAAACCGGGCTGTTTGACGGGTTTGACCGCTTGCATGTCGCCGGTCACCCGGAAGGTAACAAAGACATCGATGCCGACGGCTCGGACCGTATGGTCATGGAGGCGCTGCGCTGGAAGCAAGCCTTCTCCGAGCGGTCGGACGCGAAAATGGCAATGGCCACGCAATTCTGCTTTGAAGCCAAGCCGGTCATCGCCTGGGCCAACCGCCTGGCCGCCGAAGGCATCAGACTGCCGATCCATATTGGCGTCGCCGGCCCCGCAAAGCTGCAAACCCTGATCAAATTCGCCATCGCCTGCGGCGTCGGCCCGTCGCTGAAGGTCTTGCAAAAGCGCGCGATGGATGTGACGAAGCTGTTGCTTCCTTACGAACCAAACGATTTCGTCGCCGAACTTGCCGCCCACAAGGCAGCAAACCCCGTTTTTGGTATCGAATCCGTGCATTTCTTCCCGCTGGGCGGGATCAAGACCAACGCAACCTGGGCCACCCTTCATGGCGGTAAATCTGCCGTCCCGGCCGCGCAACAATAAGAGATCAGGTGAACTATGACCCGTACCGTCATTGAATCAAAAACCAAAACCGTCGTCATCGGTTTTGACGAGCCCTTCTGCGTTATCGGCGAACGCATCAACCCAACCGGCCGCAAGAAGCTGGCCGCCGAATTGGAAGCCGGCGATTTCTCGACCGTCCAGCGCGATGCGCTTGAGCAGGTCGCCTGCGGCGCAATGATTCTCGATGTGAATGCCGGCGTGGTTTACAATTCGAACCCGAACCCGAATGAAACCGAGCCGCCGTTGATGACGGCAATGATCAAGCTGGTGCAGGGTCTGGTTGATGTGCCGCTGTGCATCGACTCATCTGTTCCCAACGCATTGGAGGCTGGCCTTGCCGCCTGCGAAGGCCGCCCGCTTTTGAACTCGGTCACCGGCGAGGAAGACCGCTTGGAGCTGATCCTGCCCCTGGTCAAGAAATACAACGTGCCGGTGGTGGCCATCTCCAATGACGACACCGGGATATCAATGGACCCCGATGTGCGCTTTGCCGTGGCCAAAAAGATCGTCCAGCGTGCCGCCGATTTTGGCATACCGGCGCATGATATCGTCGTTGACCCGCTGGTCATGCCGGTCGGGGCTTTGGGCGATGCCGGGCGTCAGGTGTTTACGCTGGTGCGCCGCCTGCGCGACGAGCTGGGGGTGAACACCACTTGCGGTGCGTCCAACATCTCGTTCGGGCTGCCCAACCGCCACGGCATCAACGCCGCCTTCCTGCCGATGGCAATGTGTGCCGGCATGACCAGCGCCATCATGAACCCGGTGCGATCGGTCGAAATGGAAGCCATCCGGGCCGCGAACTTCTTGATGAACAATGACCCGAACGGCACCGAGTGGATCAAATTCGCCCGCGTTCTGGAAGCCGTAAAGGCGGGCCAGGACTTCGGCACCGCCTCGGCCGAAGCCAATGCCGCAGGCCGTGGCCGCGATGGCCGCCGCGCCCGCACACGGGCCTAGTTTCGCCTGCCAAGCACCGGATAAATCAAAGAAAACCCCCGGAAGTTATCTTCCGGGGGTTTTCTTTATATTCCCGATCAAAATCTGCGGTCAGAGCGCGCCATAAAGCTTACGCGCTTGCGCGACCGACATCAGGCGGTGCTGCTTTTCATCCCAAAGCTGCAACTTGACGCAGGCAAAACTTTGCCAAAGCGTCATCCGTTGCGCCAAAGCCAACTCGCGGTGATCCCGCAATACTTCGGGAAGCCGGTAGAATGGGATACGGCTGTAAAGGTGATGCACATGATGGATACCGATGTTGGCGGTAAACCAGCGCAAGATCATCGGCAGATCGTAATGGGAGCTACCCGCCAGGGCGGCATCATGCAGGTCCCATTCTTCATCGCTGCGCCAGTGCGTTTCTTCAAATTGATGCTGGACATAGAACAGCCACACGCCGATTGACGCCGCGATGATCGACGTCGGCAGGAAAACCAGCAGCAGCACTTTCAAGCCGCCGAAGAACACTATCAGCCCTAAAATCAGCGCAATCGCGGCATTGGTGGCCATCGCGCTGGCCCAATAGGTCCAGCCAGAACGGAACAGGCCAAGCGGCAAACGGTTTTGCAGCAAAAACAGATAGATCGGGCCAAGTCCGAACAACACCATAGGGTTGCGATAAAGGCGGTAAAGCAGCTTTCCAGTCCAAGACAACGCCTGATATTCGGCGACCGTCAGCGTGCTCACATCGCCCATACCGCGCTTATCAAGATTGCCGGCACTGGCGTGATGCACCGAATGGGTCCGCCGCCAGACATCATAAGGCGTCAGCGTCAACACTCCCAAACCCCGGCCGATCCAGTCACTGAGCTTGCGGTTGCGAAAGAACGCCCCGTGACCACAGTCATGCTGGATGGCGAAAAGCCGCACCAGAAACCCGGCGTTGACCACCGATATCACCAAAGCCAACCAACCGCTGAACGATAGCGCCCACCAGGCCAGCGCCCAGAGCGCCAGGAAAGGCAAGATGGTGACCGACAGTTCAAACAGGCTGCGCCAAGTCAGGGGCTCGCGGTACTTTGCCAGTGCCTGTACCCAGGCGCGCGAGT
Organism: Pseudomonadota bacterium; assembly: GCA_031376305.1. Lineage (GTDB taxonomy): Bacteria > Pseudomonadota > Alphaproteobacteria > Rhodobacterales > Rhodobacteraceae > TMP-24. The sequence goes on from JANMDM010000038.1 coordinate 4,044, forward strand.
TTTTCGGTGGGGTCTGCTCGCAGGATTCTGCCGCGTTGGTCGCCATGGAAGAATTGCTTTCTTTCTCGTTTGCTCAAACAACCGGATAGACTACCCGTGGAATAAGGCAAGAGACATGGTACGGTTTCAGGCGATGACCCGCCGGACGGTGCCGAAGTGCCGCGGTGAAAAAGGGCTTTTTTATCTGCTCGGGGTGCTTTCAGCCATAGATCGCCCGCAAGGCCCGTGCGCGCGCTGGCGGGATCCTGGCAATTTCAAGTCCGGTAAAAACGTGCAGTGTGTCCATATCATGATCGATAACGGCATGATCACTGACCCACCCCCCCATCGTCAGATAGGTCCGCAAAAGCGGCGGCATGGATTTTCGGGCAATGCGCTGGTCCGGCATTGCCCCCGCAAGATCCCGTGCAAAATTCAGCACCAGCGGCGATTTTTCTAACGGCCGCCACCGCTCGGGCGCCAGATGCTTTTGCGCCAGCAGTCCCAATGAATCGCGATGTGCTGCGATGTCAGTACCCAGGAACGATGAGCAGCCAAAGAGCATCGCAATTTTACGCAGATCAACAAACCGCGCCAGCGCGCCCCAGGCAGTCCGGAAAATATCGGGGTCATGGTGGTCCGGGTGCAGGCAAAAGCGACTCATCTCGGCCATGGGGTGTTCGTAGCCGCGCAAGCCCGCCAAATTGTAGAACTGCGCTGAATAGCTTTGGTCAATAGACTGGCCACTCGGCAGGGCCCAAAGGCGATAGCATGCGACGACGGCCCCGCTTCGGCTGTCTTCGATCAAGACGTGGCGGCAGACAGGATCATAGCTGTCTGCATCCCCGCCCGGCTTTGCCGCCCGCCCGCGCGCGGCGTGGAAGGCCGTCCACCGCAGGGTCAGAGCCGCCACCCTATCTTCGCTCGATTCCGCGAAACGGGCGCTGTAACGACCGGGGCAGACTATCGGCAACGTGAACTCTTTCTTTGATGTGCGGCACCGTCGCAACCATTCCCGCCGCGTATCAATCAGTTTTTCGGCAGCAAATCGGTGGCCTTGATCCCACCCAGATTGCCCAAAAGCTGCCGCAGGAAACTGACGCCTTTGATGTTGTCATCGGTCACGCGCCGCGAAATCGCCACGACTTGCCCCTTTTCTAGGCCGAAGCGCTCAACATTACTGACAACACCTGCCTCGTCGAAACTCACGGCAACCACCTGTCGGTCAATCTCAACAGGGGCGCGGATGCCAATCTCCTTGAAGCGGCTGCCAACATAATACCAGCCTGATCCCGTCAACACGCCGATGGCGGCAGGCCGCCCGACCGCCAGCGCCACGTCTTCTGTGGTCGACTGTCCAACGACGATTTTGGCCAATTCCTCATCGCGCGGGACGTAGCCATGATTGCGATAAATCGGCGTGCACGCTGCGACGCCGATCAAAACAAGGCCAATCAAACCGGTACGGACCCCGGAACCAAGCTTGCGCAAACCCACTCTCGCCCCCACGGTTATTCCCAGATGCTTGCCTTAGTGGCAGAAGCCTTCTATCCGACTTACAACATGGCGGGAAGGTCCGACAAGGACAGAACCACACCTTGGGCCGACACAACCGCCAAAAGCGATGGTCCGCCCCAAGAAGGCGCAGGAAACCCGATGACGGAAGATAAACTGATCTATTCTCACCCCTTCCGTCGCGCAGGTCTTGCGCAGCGCAAACCCACCCGGTTCACGCTGACCCCCGACGCGGCAGCACTTTCCGCCATTGCCGCGGAGCTTGGGCTGCTCGGAATCACCCGTGTCAGTTTCCGGGGCGAGATCAAACCGCTTGGTCGCGCCGATTTCGCGCTTGAGGCTTTGCTTGAGGCGACGGTGGTCCAACCCTGTGTCGTCAGCCTTACTGCGGTCACGACAATCGTTAAAGAAACCGTCAAACGCCGCTATCTGGCCGACTGGAAAGACCCCGAGGCCGAAGAAAGCGAAGTTCCCGAAGATGACAGCGTCGAACCGTTGGGGGACGTCATTGATGCTGGCGCGGTGATGGTCGAGGCGCTGGCGCTGGCGCTTCCGCTTTATCCACGCGCCGCAGGTGCGTTGACCGGCACTACGGTGGCCGCGCCGCCGGGGGCCGAACCTCTGACCAACGACGCACTCCGCCCCTTTGCCGGCCTTGCAGGTCTGATGAAGAAAAAAGACTAGCTGCGGCGGACCGCACACCTTTGAGCAGCCGCCACCCTATTGCAACATGGCCCATAGAAAACTGGCCAGAAAAGACTTGCGCCTGCAAGGAATCTTAGTATGTTCCCGGCCTCGCTTGAATCTTGGGTTCGCACCCGGTCGCTCTTGGCAACCAGTGACGAAAACCCTGGAAAACCGGGGCCAAGGCCCCCAATAACCCGAGGTTGAGACATGGCTGTCCCTCAGAACCGCACCACGCGGTCCCGCCGCAACATGCGTCGCTCTCATGACGCGTTGGTTGCTGCAAACCCGAACGAATGCGCCAATTGCGGCGAATTGAAGCGGCCGCATCACGTTTGCGGCGCTTGCGGCCATTATGATGGCCGTGAAGTCGTCGCGCAGGCGGCGGAAGTCGATCTGGACGACGCCGCAGCGTGAGCTGCGTGACCGGTCCTGGCGATGTCATCACAGCTTGAACCCTTGGGTGAAGGCCAGTTGGCAGGCCAGACGCCGGTAGTGACGGCGGTTCAAAAGAACCGAATCGTCATTTCTGTCGATGCAATGGGCGGCGATCGAGGTTCGGTCGCCGTTGTTGCTGGTATGGCTGAAAGCCTTGTGCATTGCCCCGAAATAGAATTTCTGGTCCATGGCCCGCAGGCTGAACTGGAACCACTGATTGCCAAACGGGGTGATCTTGCGGCCCGCACCACCATTTGCCATGCAACCGGCGTGGTGACGATGCAAGATAAACCCAGCCATATCATGCGCCACGGCCAATCCACCTCGATGTGGTCAACGCTCGACGCCGTGCGCGACGGGCGCGCCCAAGCGGCTGTGTCTTGCGGCAACACCGGCGCGCTGATGGCGGTGTCGATGATCCGGTTGCGCAAGCTGCCGGGTGTCAATCGTCCGGCGATTGCCTGCCTGTGGCCCTGTCGCGCGCCGCAGGGTTTCGCGGTAATGCTCGATGTCGGCGCCGATATCAAAGCCGACGCCCCCGACCTTCTGCAATATGCCTTGATGGGCGCTTCATACGCCCGCAACGGCTTGGGGTTGGCGCGCCCAAGGGTCGGCCTGCTGAACGTTGGCACCGAAGAAAACAAGGGCAGCGTCGAGCTTAAGCAAGCCCAGGACCTGATCGCCGCCGCCGCCGGTGCAGGTGGCTTTGAGTATGTAGGGTTCGTCGAAGGCGGCGATCTGCCCTCGGGCCGGGTCGATGTGATCGTGACCGATGGCTTTACCGGTAACATCGCCCTGAAAACCGGCGAGGGGACCGCCAAACTGGTCGGCGACTTCCTGAAAGACGCCTTCAACGCCACATTGCTGTCGCGCTTTGCGGCGCTTTTGGCCTTGGGCTCGCTCAAGCGCCTGCGGCTGCGGATTGACCCGCGCCGCGTCAATGGCGGGGTGTTTCTTGGGCTGAACGGCACGGTCGTAAAGTCGCATGGCTCGGCCGATGCGACCGGCGTTGCCGCCGCGATTCAACTTGCCCACCGCCTTGCTGCCTCAGGCTTCACCGAACGGCTTGCGGCGCGGCTTGCCTCTGCGGACCAGCCGGGGCAGGATGCAGCGATGACTGACAGGGCAGAGAACGGAATATCTCTATGACAATCCGCGCCGTCGTCCGGGGCGTCGGGCATTATCTGCCCGAACGAGTGGTCGCCAACGCCGAGTTTGAAAGCAAAGTTGAAACCTCAGACGAATGGATCCGCTCGCGCACCGGAATCGAGCGGCGCCACTTCGCCGCCGAAGGCGAAACCACCTCCGACCTTGGGGCTGCCGCCGCAAAGGCCGCTTTGGCAGATGCCGGACTGACCGCGGCCGATATCGACACGATTATCGTCGCGACCTCGACCCCGGATCTGACCTTCCCGTCGGTTGCGACGATGATTCAGGCCAAGATCGGCATGACCAAGGGCTTTGCTTTCGACGTTCAGGCAGTTTGCGCCGGGTTTGTGTTTGCCCTGACCAATGCCAATGCGCTGATCCTGTCGGGTCAGGTCAAGCGGGTTCTGGTCATCGGCGCCGAAACCTTCAGCCGCATCCTCGACTGGGAAGACCGCTCAACTTGCGTGCTTTTCGGCGATGGTGCCGGGGCTTTGGTGCTGGAAGCCGCCTCTGGCGACGGTACCAATACGGATCGCGGCATCTTGTCTGCCGATCTGCACAGCGACGGCACCTACCGCGATCTGCTTTACGTTGATGGCGGCCCGTCCACCACCGGAACGGCGGGTCATCTGCGCATGCAAGGCCATCAGGTCTTTCGCCATGCCGTTGAAAAACTTGCGCAAACCGCTCACGACGCCTTGAAAAAGATCGGGCTTTCGGGGGCCGACGTCGACTGGATCGTACCGCATCAGGCCAATCTGCGGATCATTTCAGCAACCGCACAGCGGATGCAGGTGCCGATGGAGCGTGTCGTGGTAACCGTCCAGGACCACGGCAATACCTCTGCTGCCTCGATTCCCCTGGCACTGTCCGTGGGCAAAGCCCGTGGGCAGATCAAAGAAGGTGATCTTTTGGTCACCGAAGCTATTGGCGGCGGGCTGGCATGGGGATCTGTCGTCCTGAGGTGGTAAATTACCGTCTGAAATGTCTTGCCCAAGCCATTGATATTGACTCGTAAATTCAAACGCCCCATCCTGCCCCAAAATAACGGAGCCCGCTGCCGGGCTGCAACGGGGGAAGATGATGAGCGACAAGACCTTGACGCGTATGGATCTGAGCGAGGCCGTCTATAGTGAAGTCGGCCTGTCGCGCAACGAATCTGCCCAATTGGTGGAAAGCGTCCTCCAGCATATGTCCGATGCGCTGGTCGCAGGCGAGGCGGTGAAAATCTCGTCTTTTGGCACGTTTTCAGTGCGTGCCAAGTCCGCCCGGATTGGACGCAACCCCAAGACCGGCGACGAGGTGCCGATCCATCCGCGCCGGGTTCTGACCTTCCGCCCCTCGCATCTGATGAAAGATCGGGTTGCTGCCGGCAATAAGGGCTGAGGCGGAAAATATGTCAAAATCGGCCGAAGCGTTCCGAACAATCAGCGAAGTCGCCGACGTTCTGGATACTCCGGCGCATGTGCTGCGATTCTGGGAAAGCCGGTTTACACAGATTAAGCCGGTGAAACGCGCGGGCGGTCGGCGCTACTACCGTCCGGCCGATGTGGCGCTGCTCAGCGGCATCAAGAAACTGTTGCATGACGACGGGTTAACCATTCGCGGCGTGCAAAAGATTTTGCGCGAACATGGCATCCGCCACGTTGCGGACTTTGCCGTGCAGGACTTCGAGGCTGAGGAGAGCCCCTCACCCCAGGGGATATCCCTCGCTGCGGCCCCCAAGACTGACGCGCCACCCTTGCGCGCGGTCACAGACGGCATGCCCGACGATACCTTGCCCGCCAATGATCTCTTCGCAGCTGTCAATCGTCCGGCTGCGCCGATTTCCTCCGGCACCTTCGGTGCGGCCTTGCCAAATACGACGCGCGGCGTTGATGCCCGTGCCGAATTGCAGCGCGACCGTGCCGCCGCGACACAGATGCAAACGCCGGTCACCCGCGGATTGCATCGCGATCTGCCACCAGTAGCAGGCGATCCAACCCCCGCCGCAGCACTTTTACGCGCGATGACAGCGGTCAGGGCCGGTCGGCGCCGCGAAGAGCTGAAGGTGATTTATGCGCGGCTTTTGGCGCTGCATGCCCGTCGGGTATCTCTGGGTCATTCCAGGTCAGACTGACCTGCCAGCTGTCATCTCATCCCAGCGTTTTGGCGCTTGCCCCCGCCCCTGCAATCGGCCTATACACCGCCGCGTCGGGCCGTGGCGCAGCCTGGTTAGCGCGTCCGTCTGGGGGGCGGAAGGTCGAGAGTTCAAATCTCTCCGGCCCGACCAATCCGACAAACGCCCACCTCGTCCGCGGGGTGGGCGTTGGCTTATCTGGGGGATGGCATGACCGGCATTGGCGTATTGGCTGACACAGCTTTGAAGGGCATGATCGCCCGTGGCGAAATCACCGCAGACCAGAGCGTAACCGATGCCCAGATCCAACCCGCAAGCCTTGATCTGCGGCTGGGAACCACCGCCTACCGGGTCCGGGCGTCTTTCCTTGCGGGTAAGGGCCGCAAGGTCAAAGACCGCATTGCAGAGTTCGAGATGCACCGCGTTGACCTGACTTCCGGTGCGGTTCTGGAAAAAGGCTGCGTCTATGTGGTGCCGCTAATGGAGGGGCTGGCGCTGCCTTCCGGCGTCAGTGCCGTCGCCAATGCCAAAAGTTCAACCGGCCGGCTGGACCTGCTCACCCGCACCATCACCGACGGTGGCGTCGAGTTTGACCGCATCCCGGATGGCTATCACGGCCCGCTTTACGCCGAAATCTGCCCGCGTTCGTTTTCGGTATTGGTCCGTCCCGGCATGCGGCTGAACCAGATCCGCTTCCGCTGCGGTCAGGCGATCCTGACCGATACCGCGCTCAGCATGCTGCACGCCGAAGAACCGCTGGTTTCAGACCAGGCCGTGATCTCCGAAGGTCTGGGCTTTTCGGTTGATCTGCGCCCTGCCTCAGGCGATCTGGTGGGCTACCGTGCCAAGCCGCATACCGGCGTTATCGACCTTGATCTGATCGCCCACTACCCCCCCGCCGACTTCTGGGAGGAGGTGAGCAGCAAAGTCGGCCGCATCATCCTCGATCCCGGTGCTTTTTACATTCTGGTCTCGCGCGAAGCGGTGACCATCCCCCCCGACTACGCCGCCGAGATGGCACCCTATCTGGCAATGGTCGGCGAATTCCGCGTGCATTACGCCGGATTTTTTGATCCCGGCTTCGGGCATGGCGCGGCAGGCGGCGCAGGCTCGCGCGGGGTGCTGGAAGTGCGCTGCCACGAGGCGCCCTTTGTGCTCGAGGATGGCCAGGTCGTCGGACGGCTTGTCTATGAGCGGATGCAAAGCCGCCCGGAACGGCTTTACGGCGCCGGGCTGGCCTCGAACTATCAGGGCCAGGGTCTGAAGCTGTCCAAACATTTTCGTTCAGCCTGACCTTCGACCCGCGCGCAAAAAAAAGCGGGCGCTGCCCCGTCGTCCATTGGTTTTCGAACCAATGGCGCACCAATTGACGACCCCCGGGATATTTGGGCGAAGATGAATGGATTAGCTTTTCAGCTTCGGCCAAATATCCCCGCCGGAGGCTTCCCCAGCCACCAAAAGCGCCAACATCAGCGGGCCTTGGCGACTTCTTTCTTCGCATCCGAATGGATCAAAAGCGGCACCGATCCTTCGGTATCCACCGCATCCTGATTTACCACGACCTCTTCGACCGTATCGAGCCCCGGCAGTTCAAACATGGTGTCGAGCAAGATATCTTCCATGATCGAGCGCAGACCCCTTGCCCCGGTCTTGCGCTTGATGGCGCGTTTGGCGATGGCGACCAGAGCATCTGCGGTAAAGGTCAGCTTCACGCCTTCGATATCGAAAAGCCGCTGATACTGCTTGACCAGGGCGTTTTTCGGCTCGGTCAAGATCGTCACCAGCGCCGCTTCGTCCAGATCGGTCAAGGTCGCCAGAACCGGCAGACGGCCGACAAATTCCGGGATCAGGCCGAATTTCAACAGATCTTCAGGTTCAAGTTCCTGGAACAGCTCGCCCACACCCCGCGCATCCGGGTCTTTGACTTCGGCCCCAAAGCCGATGCCCGACCCCTTGCCGCGCTGGGCGATGATCTTTTCAAGCCCCGAGAAAGCGCCACCGCAGATGAACAGGATGTTGGTGGTGTCGACCAGCAGGAACTCCTGCTGCGGATGCTTGCGCCCGCCCTGCGGTGGGACGCTCGCAACGGTGCCTTCCATGATCTTCAGAAGCGCTTGCTGCACCCCCTCGCCCGAGACATCGCGGGTAATCGAGGGGTTGTCGGATTTGCGGGTGATCTTGTCGACTTCGTCGATATAGACGATGCCGCGTTGCGCCCGTTCGACGTTGTATTCCGAGGCCTGCAACAGCTTGAGGATGATGTTTTCCACATCCTCGCCAACATAGCCAGCTTCCGTCAGCGTCGTCGCATCGGCCATCGTGAAAGGCACATCCAGGATGCGCGCCAGTGTCTGCGCCAAAAGCGTCTTGCCGCACCCAGTTGGCCCGATCAGCAGGATGTTCGACTTGCTGAGTTCGACCTCACCGGTTTTCGGGGCGTGATTCAGGCGCTTGTAATGGTTGTGGACCGCCACCGACAGCACGCGCTTCGCATGGACCTGGCCGATCACGTAGTCGTCCAGCACTTTGCAGATATCGCGCGGCGTCGGTACGCCATCGGAGGATTTCAGCCCCGAGGTTTTGGTCTCCTCGCGGATGATATCCATGCACAGTTCGACGCATTCATCGCAAATGAACACGGTCGGCCCGGCGATCAGCTTCCTGACCTCATGCTGGCTCTTGCCGCAGAACGAGCAATAGAGGGTGTTTTTGCTGTCGCTGCCTGAGTTGTTCGCCATCATCTTCCTCTGCCGCCCGCCCGAAATTTCCGGGACATTAAGCGCTGCCCTTTTCGACAAGATTAGGGCAGCACTATGGTCATCACAATGTTAATTTTCCCTGCCGCAAGCCCTGCGGTCAGCCTTTACTTTGCCGCGTCGTCTACTTTCGCCCGACTTTCCAGGATCTCATCAATCAAGCCCCAGTCTTTTGCTTCTTCGGGCGACATGAAATTATCCCGCTCCAAGGCGGATTCCACCTTCTTCAGCGGCTGCCCGGTGTGCTTGACATAGATCTCGTTGAGGCGGGTTTTCAGCTTCTGGGTTTCCTGGGCGTGGATCATGATATCCGTGGCCTGCCCCTGATAGCCACCCGACGGCTGGTGGACCATGACGCGGGAGTTCGGCAGCGAAAAGCGCATGCCCTTTTCCCCCGCCGTCAGAAGCAGGGAACCCATGGAGGCCGCCTGACCGATGACCAGCGTCGAAACCTTGGGGCGGATGTATTGCATGGTGTCATAGATCGACAAGCCCGAAGTCACCACGCCACCCGGCGAATTGATGTACATCGAGATTTCTTTGGACGGGTTTTCCGCCTCAAGAAACAGCAACTGCGCGCAGATCAGGGTCGAGAGCCCATCATGCACGGGGCCAGACAGGAAGATGATCCGTTCCTTCAACAGTCGCGAATAAATATCATAAGCACGTTCCCCGCGCGAGGTCTGTTCGACCACCATCGGCACAAGGGTGTTCATATAGGTGTCAATCGGGTCTCTCATCGTCGCCTGCCTGTCGCTGCTGTTCCCGGGGAAAGTCTTATTCGCGGATACTTAGCCAAGTCTTAGTTGCGCGCGCCGGGGGCTGCAAGGGCAAGGCGGGAAAACGCATCGGCCTTGACGCTATAAATCGACAGTCCCGCGGCGATACAGCAAATTGCCCGACCCCGCCAAAAGTTGGAATTTTTCTTAGTATTCCGGCATTTCCGCGTCTGGATGTCGCATTCATCTTGCGGGCGAGCGGCACAATGCGCAGTCTGGCGAAAAATGCGGAGGACATATGACATTTGACTATACCGCTTACGATGCCACCGGGTTGGCGGATTTGGTGTCTGCGGGCGATATGACACCCGACGGCCTTCTTGACGAAGCGCTGCGGCAGGTGGCGTCCTGCAACCCGGCGATAAATGCCGTGGTCCTGATGCAAGAAGACAAGGCCCGCGCGGCGATCCGGGTCGGGCTGCCGGACGGCCCCTTCCGGGGTGTGCCGTTCCTTTTGAAGGATCTGGGCTGCGAGGCGATAGATTTCCCGTCGCACAACGGCTCAAAACTTTTTGCCAACACCCACTATGCGCAAGACAGCGCGATTTATCAACGAATTCGCGCCACCGGTGTGGTGACCTTCGGGCGCACCACCTCGCCCGAGGGCGGCATCGGGACGGCGACCGAAGCCGCGATCTATGGCGGGCCGACGCGCAATCCCTGGGATCTGGCGCGCACCTCTGGCGGTTCGTCAGGGGGGGCGGCGGCGGCGGTGGCGGCCGGGATCGTGCCGGTGGCGCATGGCTCCGACGGTGGCGGATCGGTGCGCATCCCGGCGTCGTCTTGCGGGCTTTACGGGTTCAAGCCCACGCGGGCGCGGTTGCCGGATGGGCCCTATGTTGGCGAAGGCTGGGCCGGCATGGCGATTGACGGATTTCTGACCCGTTCGGTCCGCGATACGGCTGGTTTTTTGGATGCCTGTCAGGGGGCTGATCTGGGGGCACCCTACTGGGCCCCGCCGCTGCCGCAAGGCTACCGGGCTGCCATGGCCCGCCCGCCCCGGCGGCTGCGCGTTGCCCTCTGCGACACCACCCTGACCGGGGCGCCGATCCATCCTGACTGCCGCGATGCGGTTCATGCGTCGGCGCGGCTTTTGGAAAGCCTTGGCCATCATGTCGAACCCGCCTGTCCGCAAGCAGATACCAAAGGCATGATGCATGCTTGGACAAAGATCGTCGCCTGCGGCACCGCCCTGTCTGTTCGAAAAACCGTAACCGCCCGCGGCACGCCCCTGGGCACCGATGAGGTCGAGAACCTGACCCGTAGCGCCATGGCCTATGCCGCCACCCTGTCGGGCGCGGACTACCTCGACTCGGTTGGCAAAATCCACGCCTATGGCCGTGAAATGGCCGGGTTTCTCAGCAATTGGGATGTGCTGTTGACCGCAACCCTGGCCGAACCGCCGGCACAAGTGGGGCGCTTTGCCCATTGCACCGATGACTATGTGAACTACCGCACCGGACCCGGCATGGTCTTTGACTATTCGCCCTTCTGTGCGGCGTTCAACGCCTCGGGCCAGCCCGCTGCCTCGCTGCCGCTGCACTGGTCAGCGGAAGGATTGCCGATCGGCATCCATCTTGCCGCGCCATTTGGCTGCGACGAGGACCTGATTGCCCTGTCGGCAGAGCTGGAGGCGGCGCAGCCCTGGATGCAGCGGCGCCCCGAGGGGTTCTCCCAGAGGAAACATGTTTGACTGCGAGAAAATTAATGGTTGCAGAAAAACGGCAAAACGGCAAATGTGATCAAATGTTGACGGGTCGTTGGGAGTGCAGCTTTGAGTGATATTGCCGTAGAGGCCCGGAAGGCGTGCAAACAATTCGGCCAGGGCGACGCGGCAGTTCATGCGCTGAATGATGTTTCGGTGCAGATCCGTAAGGGCGAGTTTTTCACCCTGCTAGGCCCCTCTGGCTGCGGCAAAACCACGTTGCTGCGCATGATCGCCGGGTTCGAAACCCCCACCTCCGGCGCAATTTTTCTTGATGGTCAAGACATCACCAACCTGCCGCCCAACAAGCGCTTGGTCAACACCGTGTTCCAAAGCTACGCGTTGTTTCCGCATCTGACTGTGGCCCAGAACATCGGCTTCGGACTGGAAATGCAGGGCAAGCCCAAGGCTGAGGTGGCGGCCACCACAGACCGGATGCTGGCCCTGGTGCGGCTTGAGGCGATGGCGGGGCGCAAAACCAGCCAATTGTCCGGCGGCCAGCAACAGCGCGTGGCCCTGGCCCGGGCCTTGGCGCCCAAGCCCAAGGTTCTGCTGCTGGACGAGCCGCTGTCGGCGCTGGATCTGAAGCTGCGCAAAGAGATGCAGATCGAATTGAAGCGGCTGCAAACCGAGACCGGCATCACCTTCATCTTTGTGACCCATGATCAGGAAGAAGCCCTGACCATGTCAGACCGCATCGCGGTGATGAGTGCCGGCAAGATCAACCAGATTGGCGGGCCGCGCGACATCTATACCCGGCCCGCAAACCGCTTTGTCGCCAGCTTCATCGGCGAGACAAATTTTCTGAGCGCCACTGCTGCCGGGGGCAAGGTTACCCTGAGCGCCGGGGGCACGATTGATGCTGCGGGGGCAGACGGCCGAAATGGCGCCGTTACGGTGGCAATCCGCCCGGAACAGCTGCGGATGGTCGCCCCTCAGGATGACGGGGCCTTGGCCGCCACCATCCGCAATCTGGTCTATTTCGGCACGGATACACACTATTATCTGGCACTCGCTGACGGATCAGAAGTTGTGGTGCGCCTGCAAAGCCAGACCGCCGATGTTCCGGGGTTGGAACCCGGCGCAAAGGTCGGCCTGCGGTTTGTACCGGGCGCTGCGCAAATTCTGGGGGACTGACCATGTCGATGACCCTGGAAGACCATAGCGAAAAAGAAACCACCCGCCGCAACTGGCTGCTTTCTGCCCCGGCGCTGGTGATCTTAATCATCGCCGCCGCCGGACCGCTGCTGATCATGCTGGTCTATTCCTTTCTCAGCCCCGGCGACTACGGCAACGTAATTTGGAAATTCTCAACAAAGGGCTGGGTGCAAATTCTGGTAGAGCGCGACATTTTCGACGATACCTTATCATTTGCAGATGCCCATCTGAGCATCTTCTGGCGGTCCATCAAACTGTCGATCATCACCACGATCCTGACCTTTGCCGTGGGCTTTCCCACCGCTTGGTTCATCGCCACCCGCGATGCGAAATCCCGAGCCATTTGGCTGTTCTTGATCACCATCCCGTTTTGGACCAACCTTTTGATCCGCACCTTCGCGATCAATCAGGTGATCCGCAACGAAGGCCTGCTCAACACCATGCTGTTGAACCTCGGCCTGATCTCCGCGCCCTTGCAGATCACCTATACGGATACCGCCGTGCTGATCGGCATGGTCTATGTCTATCTGCCGTTGATGGTGCTGCCCTTGTACGGTGCGCTTGACCGGTTCGACATGCGGCTGCTTGAGGCCGCATACGATCTTTACGCGAGCCGCTGGACAACCTTGCGCCGTGTCATCATGCCCATCGTCAAGCCAGGCATCGTCGCCGGCTCGATCCTGGTCTTTATCCCCTGCCTCGGTGCCTATGTAACCCCCCGCATTCTGGGGGGCGGCAAACTGATGATGATCGGAAACTTTATCGAGCTGCAATTCGGTCAGGGCCGCAACTGGCCTTTGGGTGCGGCCTTGTCTATCGCCCTTCTGGTGATCGTCACTGTGGCATTGGTCTTTTATGTCCGGGCCGTGAACGGAGAGAAAACGCATGGCTGATATCGCGCATGCCGCCCGCACAAAGCCCTTTTCGATCCGTCGCCTGCCCGGTTTCACCGCCATTGCGATGCTGGTGTTTCTGATCCTCTATATCCCGATCATCACCCTGGCGGTCTATTCGTTCAACTCTGGTGCCAGCCCGTCGGACTGGGAAGGGTTTTCGCTGCACTGGTATGCAATCGCCTGGCAAAATCAGGAAGTGAAGGATGCAACCATCGTCTCCCTCATCGTCGCCGGTTTTTCGGCGGCGCTCTCGACCGGAGTGGCGACGATGGCGGCGATCGGCACAACCCGGCAAAAGCCGTTCAAGGGGCAGACACTGATCTATATCCTGATCAACCAGCCCTTGATGGTGCCGGAAATCGTTACGGCGGTGGCCCTGCTGATCGTCTTTGCTGCGGTCAAACAAGCCACCGGCTACGGCGGGCTTGGCTATCTGATCCTGGCGCATTCGGCCTTTTGCATCCCATTCGCCTATCTGCCCATCCGGGCCCGGCTGGAAGGCATGGACCTGACCCTGGAAACCGCAGCAGCCGACCTTTATGCGAGCCGCTGGCAGACGTTCCATCGGATAACCTTTCCGCTTCTGGCACCTGCGATCATGGCGGGGGCGATGTTGGCCTTCGTGACATCGCTTGACGACGTGGTCATCACCCAGTTTGTCAAATCACCCGGACAAGACACGCTTCCCACCTATATGCTGGGGCAGTTGCGGCGTTCGATGAATCCGGATGTGAACGCGATTTCCACGGTGCTGATGGGGGTAACATTTCTGTTGCTCTGTGCCTTCTTCCTGCTGAGCCGCAAGAAAAGTTAGAATACCAAGCAACCAAAGCCCAAAACTGGACGCCCAAAAAGGAGACGAGAATGAAGACGACCCTAACCGCAACCGCGTTGCTTCTGGCCAGCGTATCGCTGGCCCATGCCGGAGGCGATCTTTTCCTCTACAACTGGGGCAATTACACCAGCCCCGAAATGATCAAGAAGTTCGAAGACAAATACAGCGTCAAGGTCACGCTGACAGATTTTGACAGCAATGACGAAGCTCTGGCCAAAGTCGAAGCCGGGGGCAGCGGCTTTGATCTTGTCGTGCCGTCAGCAGGTTTTGTCGGCATCTATGCCGGAAAAGACCTGATCCAGGAGCTTGACCTGGCGCGGCTGCCAAACCACAAGAACATCGCGCCGGAATGGGTCGATGTCGCCTGGGATCAGGGCCGCAAGTGGTCGGTGCCGTGGCAATGGGGCTCGACCGGGGTGTCGGTCAATACCAAGGTCTATTCCGGCGATATCAACACCTCGGCGATCTTCATGGACCCCCCCGAGGAGTTGGTGGGTAAGATCAACGTCATCCCGGAAATGGGTGACGTTTTGGCGCTTGCCACGCTTTACGCCGGCGGCGATGTCTGCTCGGAAGATGCCGAGGTCATGAAAAAGGTCCGCGACGCGCTGCTGGCGGCGAAACCCAAGTGGATGTCGATGGACTATTCCACCGTCGAGAAAATGACCAACAACGACTATGGCGCGACCGTCGACTGGAACGGCTCGGCAATGCGGGCCCGGATTGGCAACGCCGATGTCGCCTATGGCTATCCGAAAGAAGGCTTCGGGCTTTGGATGGACAATGTGGCGCTGTTGAAAGACGCCAAGAACGTCGACAATGCCTATCTGTTCCTTGACTTCATCATGGATCCGGAAAATGCGGCAATGCTGTCAACCTTCGCCCGCTATGGCAATGGCATCAGTGGATCGGATGCGTTCATGCCTGATGACATGAAGACCGCGCCCGAGATTCTGACCCCGGCGGAGTTCAAGGACAAAGGCCATTTCGTGACGGTCTGCACGGGCAAAGCCTTGGAATATCAGACGGCAATCTGGACCGAATTGCAGAAATAGTACAGATCGGCCCGGCTTCGCCCGGCCGACCGAAGCGGGGGGCGCTGCCC
>JANMDM010000059.1:0-13761 GCA_031376305.1 Pseudomonadota bacterium
GTGTGCATCGCAAAGGCGAGGGCGGTTGAGCTGCAACCATGGGCCAGCGTCCGCAGCATGGCGCAAAGTTCACGCACGTCGGCGCCGCCGCCGCCAAGCTCTTGCGGAACCCCGGCGGAGATGAGGCCTTCGGCCTTCAAGGCGTCGTAATTGCGGGCCACGAATATGTCGCCCGCATCATGTTCGGCGGCGTGGCGGGCGAATTCGGGGGCGAGCCGCCGGGCAATGGCGGAAGGGGTTTCGGTGTCTGCCGACGACGCGGAACGCACTTTGGCGAGTGAGATGGATTCCATGGTGGATACTCCCGATTTTAACGATGGCCTGAGTTTCTGCCCCGCTGCACGTTGCGTCCAGTCCAGTAACTGTAGTTGCCAACTTTGTAGAAAAGAGGCGTTGTGGTATTCTGTTCTGAAGAAGACCTGGGGGGGCGCGATGACCGAACGCGGTGGCTACGGACAATTCTGCCCGATTTCGATGGCCGCTGAAGTGCTTTGCACCAGGTGGACAGTGCTGCTTTTACGGGAGTTTCTGTGCGGCAGCACGCGCTTCAACGATTTGCGCCGGGGAGTGCCGAAGATGTCGCCGACGCTGCTGTCTAAGCGGTTGAAAGAGTTGGAGCGGGCCGGGGTGGTGCGGGTGATGACCAGTGACAAGGGTGTCGATGAATACCATCTGACTGCATCGGGCGAAGATTTGCGCACCTTGGTCATGGCGATTGGCACTTGGGGGCAGAGATGGGTGGAATCGCGGCTTTCGCTGAGGAATCTCGACCCGTCGCTGCTCATGTGGGACATGCGGCGGAACCTTGATCCGCGCCCGTTTCCCGAGCAGCGCTGCACGGTCCACTTTCAGTATCCCGAAATTGCTGGTGCCTTTCAGAACTGGTGGCTGGTTGTCGAGAAGGCGACGGTTGATATGTGCTCTTTTGACCCCGGCTATGAGATTGACCTGCTGGTCAGCGGATCCTTGCGCAGCATGACTTCGGTCTGGATGGGGGTGAGCAACCTGGCGCAGGAAATTTCGGCGGGCAAGCTGAGCGTCGAAGGCGATCCGCGCCTGGTGAAAGCCATGCCGCTGTGGCTGGGTCTTAGCCCCTTCGCCAAGGACGTCCGGCGCGTGGCCTGAGTGGCGAGACCGAAGCTAGCTTGCCGCGCGTTTCTCGATACGCTCGCGGTAAAGGACATAAAGGCCGGACGCCACGATGATGAAAATTCCTATCCAGCCGGTGGTGTCGGGCCAGTCGTTCCAGAAGACCCAGCCATAGATCACCCCCCAGACCATCGCCGTATATTCAAAAGGCGCGACGACGCTGGATTCGGCGACGCGGTAGGCTTGGGTCAGCAAAGTCAGCCCGACGGCGGCGATCACGCCGCAGCCCATCATCAGAAACAGATCATGGCCGGTGGGCGCGACCCAGCCGCGCAAAAGAAAGCCAAGGCTCTTGTGGCTTTCATTGGCAAAGGTGCCGTCGCTGAAAACGAGCGCCATCAGAGCGGCGCAGCATAAAAACACCCCGTTGCCATAAAATGCCAGAGCGGCTGCGGTGTGGTGCGTCCCAAGCTTGCGGGCGCCGACCATCGCCCCGCCGTAAGCAAGGCCCGCCCACACCGCCAAAAGTGCTGCCCAGTCGAAAAGGTCACTGTTGGGGCGCACCATGGCCAGCACGCCGATCAACCCGGTCAGCACCGCGATCCAGCGACGGACGCTGACATGTTCGCCCATAAGGGTCACCGACATGAGGGTTATGAACAGCGGTGCCCCAAAGTAAAGCGCCACGGTATTGGCCAGCGGCAGGGCGGCTAGGGCGAGGTAATAGCTGGCATAGGCCGAGAACATGATCAACCCACGCCCCACCATTCGACCCCAGCGCGGCGTGATCAGGCTGCGCAGGCCGCCGTTCCAATGAACCAGAGCCAGAAGGATCGGGAAGGCGGTCAGACTGCGCAGGATCATCGCCTCGTACAGCGGATAGGCGCTGCTGATCAGTTTCAGGATCAGATCCTGCACCGAAAACACAGCAATCCCAGCGATCAGGCAGGTGATGCCCATTGTGGTGTCGCGACGCAAAGGATTGAGGGTGGTCGCGGGCATCGACGCTCCTGAAATGTCATAAGTGCCCCTAGCCAGACGGCTGGCCCCAGGGGGCCATGACTGCGTTGCTTGTGCGTGATTTGCCCGCAGGGTGCAACGGCACAATGGACGGGCGATGGTCGATCTGCGATTACCGTAACCGGAAAAGCAAAACCGCGCCGGGGTGCCCCGGCGCGGTCTGATTTTTCGTCCGTTGCCGGACGCTTAGAGGTCTTCGCCGTCCTGGGCTGCGCCCATCTCGTCGAACAGCTCGGCGATCTCGAAATCGGCGGCGGCTTCGGCTTCGGCGGCCATTTCGCGGATCGACTTGCCCGAAGCCTGAAGTTCGGCTTCTTCAGGAGAGCGTGCAACGTTCATGGTGACGGTTGCCACGACTTCCGGGTGCAGCACGACGGACACGTCATGCAGGCCCAAAGCCTTGATCGGGTTGCGCAGAACGATCTGCTTGCGATCGGCGGTGAAACCGGCAGCAGCGGCGGCGTCTGCGATGTCGCGCGGCGTGACCGAACCGTAAAGCGCGCCGGCATCAGAGGCCGAACGGATCACGATGAAGGTCTGACCGTCGATTTTCTCGGCGAGGGCCGTAGCTTCGCTCTTGGTCTCGATGTTGCGAGTCTCAAGCTGGGCTTTTTGGCCTTCGAACGACTTGATGTTGGCTTCCGAGGCGCGCAGGGCTTTGCGCTGCGGCAGCAGGAAGTTGCGGGCATAGCCGTCTTTGACTTTGACGACATCGCCCATTTGGCCAAGTTTGACCACACGTTCCAGAAGGATGACTTGCATGGGTCTTGCTCCTTACTTCACAGCGTAGGGAAGAAGCGCGAGGAAACGGGCGCGTTTGATCGCCTGTGCCAATTCGCGCTGCTTCTTGGACGAAACGGCGGTGATCCGGGCGGGGACGATCTTGCCACGCTCGGAGACATAGCGCTGCAGGACGCGCACGTCTTTGTAGTCAATCTTCGGCGCATTATCACCCGAGAACGGGCAGACCTTGCGGCGGCGGAAAAATGGTTTGTTCGCCATGGGTTAGGTTCCTTTCCTCAGGCCGGGATCAACGACGGTCGCCAAAGCTCGGGCGGTCACCGCCAAAGCTGGGACGGTCACCACCAAAGCTGCGGCGTTCGCCGCCACGGTCACCGCCACGATCGCCGCGGTCAGGGCGATCGCCACGCTCGCGCTCATCGCGCTTTTGCATCTGGGCGGACAGACCTTCTTCATGGGCATCGACCTTGATGGTCAAAACCCGCATGACATCGTCGTGCAGACGCGCAAGGCGTTCCATTTCCTGCACGGCGGCCGAGGGCGTGTCGGTGCGCAAAAGCGCATAGTGGCCCTTGCGGTTTTTGTTGATCTTGTAGGCCATCGTCTTGACGCCCCAGTATTCGGTGCTGACGACAGTGCCGCCATTGTCCGTGATCACTGCGGAAAAATGTTCGATGAGGCCTTCGGCCTGCGTGCTGGACAAATCCTGGCGCGCGATCATCACATGCTCATAAAGCGGCATGTAAGCTCCTTTTACGTTTCAGGCGGCTTCATAGGCAGGACCAAGTCTTCCGCTGTCCGCCACGAGAGGCTACGCCGGGTGCATGAAGTTGCGGAAGATGGGGCCTTATAGAGGAACAGATCGCAGATGCAAGGGGGGGAAGGGCTGGCAATCGGCCCGCGGGCATCGGGCAAATGAGTATTTGTGCAAAGAAAAAACGGGCGGGGCTGGTTGCGTCTATCTGCGTTTTGCGGTCAGGGCCACATCGACGGTCACCGCAAAGCCTACGGTGGTTTCATCGGGGTAGCTTGGCCCCATGCCAAAATCACGCCGATCAAGTGTGGTCTGGCCGGTCATGGTGGCTGTGTCACCGTCGATCTTCAGGCTGAAGGGCAGGGTGACAGGCATTGTGACGCCACGCAGCGACAAAGTGCCAATGGCGGCTAGCTGGCCGTTGGTTTCGGCAATATCGCCCTTGAAAGTCGCGGTGGGGTTGGTTGAAATATCGAAGAATTCTGGCCCGGCGGCTTGTGGGGTGACCGATCCGACGGTCATGCCCGACAGCGGGATGGTGGCGGTGACGGCGCCGCTGTGGGCGATTTCGTCATATGTGATTTCGGCGGACCAGCCGGTGAAACTGCCCGAGACATCGGCGGTCATTTGTTTGACGGTAAAGCCCAAGCTGCCCTCTGCGACGGCCCAGTTGCCCCCGACGGGGGCCTTAGCAGTGATCGCAATGTTTTTGGCGGGATCTTGTGCCGGGGTGGTGACAATCCCAATGGCGATGATTGCAGCCCAACCCGCCAGGGCCAGGACTATAGCCCGTGCCGAAGGGTTTTGTGGGGGGGTGGGCAGCGACACACCTGTGATCATTCGGGCCAGCGTGCCGTCGCGGTCGACGACCGCGTGTTTCAGTGCCCCGGCGACATGCAGGGCGATGGAAAGATAAAGCAGTTTCGAAGATGCGCCATGAATGGATCTGAACATATCAGCCAGCGCAGGCGATTTTGGCACAAACGGCAGCGACTGGCCGAAGGGCCACAAGATTGGCGCAAATCCGGCGGTGGCAGCGTGATAGAACCAGCCCGATAGCGGCATCACCAGCATGGCGGCATAGAGTGACCAGTGAACAAGCTCTGCCGCAAATGTTTCAAGCCGCCGGTTCGGGTGCAACGCACCGGGTTGGGGCTGGGTCATGGCCCAAAGGATGCGCAAGAGTGCTGTGAAGAACGCCGCGATGCCGAGGGTTTTGTGAAGTGAAAAAAGTGTGGCAAGACGGGCCACATCGCCATCGGATGCCCGCGGCAGATCTTCGGAATAAAGCGCGATGCCGATGGCAGTGAGGATAAGAAGGGCGGTCAGCCAGTGAAAGGCGCGCGCCAGGCTGCCATAGGCAGTGGGGGTGTTTGAAAGCGCCATGCGAAATTATTCCGAGCAGTTTCTCTATCTGACCCGACAGTATTATAGCTGCGGCCCAATGGGAATGCGTGCACAAAGCCCGTCCGGATTGCGGAGCGAAGGCGGGCGCGCTATGCCAAAAGACAATGGCAGGCAAAGGAGAGCAGATGACACGGGCGTTCGTATTTCCGGGGCAGGGGGCGCAGGTAATCGGTATGGGCCGCGCGCTGGCTGCAGCTTATCCCGCCGCGAAGGCGGTTTTCGACGAGGTCGATGCGGCGCTGGGCGAAAAACTGTCGGCGCTGATCTGGGAGGGCGATCAGGAGGCTCTGACGCTGACCCAAAATGCGCAACCGGCGCTGATGGCGACTTCGATCGCGGCGATGCGGGCGCTGGAGGCTGAGGGGATAGTGATCACCTCGGCGGCTTATGTTGCCGGACATTCCTTGGGCGAATATTCGGCGCTGTGTGCGGCGGGGGCCCTGAGCCTTGCCGATACCGCGCGGCTTTTGCGGCTGCGGGGGCGCGCCATGCAGGCGGCGGTGCCGGTGGGGGTGGGGGCGATGGCCGCCCTGCTGGGGTTGGATTTTGCCACAGCGGATGCGGTGGCCAAGGCAGCGGCGCAAGGTGAGGTCTGTCAGGCGGCCAATGACAATGACCCGGCACAGGTGGTGGTGTCGGGGCATAAAGCCGCCGTTGAGCGGGCTTTGGAGATTGCCAAGGCGCGCGGGGCCAAACGGGCAATATTGCTTCCAGTTTCGGCGCCTTTCCATTGCGCGCTGATGGAACCGGCGGCCAAGGTGATGGCCGAGGCATTGGCGGGGGTCGAGGTCAGAGTGCCGGTGGTGCCGGTGGTGGCCAATGTTCGCGCCGAAGCGGTGAGCGACCCGGCGCTGATCCGGGCGCTGCTGGTCGAGCAGGTCACCGGATCGGTGCGTTGGCGCGAGTCGGTGGAGTGGATGACAGCACAGGGTGTGACCGAATTTTGGGAGATCGGCGCAGGCAAGGCTTTGAGCGGGATGATCCGGCGGATTGCACGCGAGGCAGAGTGCCGCGCGGTGGGGACACCAGAGGATGTAGTGGCGGTGAAAGGTTGAACGCGGCGGGAGGGCGCTGCCAGCCCGCCGGCCCTTGGTTTTGAGCCAATGGCCGACCCCACCCGGAGTATTTGGGAAAAAAAGCGGCGCTGGTTTCAGCTGGGCGCGGACGCGGGCCTAAGGATGCGTTGGATTTCGCCCAAGCTGGTCTGCGCCATGAGGCAGTGTCCGTCGCCAAAGTCGCGGGTGGCGGACCTGATTTTGGAGTGAACACGGCGGACTTGGAAGCCCATTTTCTGCGTCGCGCCGGTTTGAGCCGCAGATGGGCCAGCCGGGCGGCCAAGAGGAAAAAGCCGAATGAGCGATGGCAGCCAGAGGGTGCCAAAGGCCGCGGTCGCGCCGGTGAAATATGGATTTGATTGCAACATGGTCGGTGAAATTCCGAAAGTCGCCGCCAGTATGGCGCAGATTGGCCCCTGCGCCAAGACGTGGAACAGGTGGCGCGACCAGGCGCGCGCTGCTATGGGTGCGTCAGGGACAAAAACCACGGAATGAGCATGTTTGATCTGACAGGAAAATCGGCGCTGGTCACCGGCGCTTCGGGCGGGATTGGCGGGGCGATTGCGCGCGCCTTGCATGGGGCGGGGGCGGCCGTGGCCTTGTCGGGCACTCGCGAGGGGCCGTTGCGGGAGCTGGCTGCTGAGCTTGGTGGGCGGGCGCATGTGCTGGTCTGCAATCTGGGCGAAGCGGCTTCGGTGGAGGCGTTGCCCAAGCAGGCCGTCGCAGTGATGGGATCGGTCGATGTTCTGGTGAACAATGCCGGGGTGACGCGTGACAATCTGTTCATGCGCATGTCGGATGAGGAATGGCAGTCGGTGATTGATGTCAACCTGACCTCGACCTTCCGGCTTTGCCGGGGGGTGTTGCGCGGCATGATGAAGGCGCGCTGGGGGCGGATCGTCAATATCTCGTCAGTGGTGGGGGCCACGGGAAATCCGGGGCAGGCGAACTACGCGGCCTCCAAGGCCGGGATGGTTGGCATGTCGAAGTCGCTGGCAGCTGAGGTGGCAAGCCGTAACATTACGGTCAATTGCGTGGCGCCGGGGTTCATCACCACGGCGATGACCGAGAAGCTGAATGAGGAGCAGAAGGCACGGATATTGACCCAAGTGCCGGCCGGGCGAATGGGCGGTGCCGATGAAATCGCGGCTGCGGTGCTTTATCTTGCCAGCCCGGAGGCCGGATATGTCACCGGGGCGACCTTGCATGTGAATGGCGGCATGGCGATGTTCTGAGTCTCTGCGGAACGGGTTGCGAAAGCGTTTGCCTCGGGTCTAGACTGTGTTATAGGCGGCGCTGAATTATCGGGGGGGGCGATGGTGTGCCAGTCCCGATGGCCCGGAGAGGGCAAGGCTTGAACCGCTCTGAACGAGCAAAAAAATCAACAGGCGGGCAGACCCGCGAATATGAGGAAATGACATGAGCGATATCGCTGACCGCGTAAAGAAAATCGTTGTTGAGCATCTTGGCGTCGAAGCAGACAAGGTGACGGAAAGCGCCTCGTTCATTGACGATCTGGGCGCTGACAGCCTTGATACCGTTGAACTGGTCATGGCGTTCGAAGAAGAATTCGGCATCGAGATCCCGGATGATGCCGCCGAGACCATCCAGTCCTTTGGCGATGCAGTGAAATTCATTTCCGAAGCTGCCTAAGCGGATTCGAAATAAAGGTTTGAAAACGGCACCCCAGCGGGTGCCGTTTTCGTTTGTACCGATAAGGGACGGTTGTTCAGGGTGCGGTCGCTAGGGGCGCGGCTCGGATCAGGCCTTCGGTGAAAAAGCGGTCATCTTCGCCGTTTCGTCCATGCGAAACTGGTCCGATGCCTGGAATGTCGGTAGCCGGGCCTATCCCGCCGGATGCAGTCAGATCGGCGATCACCCCATCGCGTTCCTGATCGATGTCGGGTGAAATATGATGGGTGAACTGGCCGGTCAGGTGATTGAGTCCGATCGAGATATCTTCGGACGCGGCACCGAGCCAGACAACGGGCTTGCCTGCTCCTGAGCTTGACATTTGCCAAAACCGCACATGATGGCGACGGTCGGCATCGAGGCTGATGGGTTTTTCGAAGGCGATATCTTGCGCGCGGGACAGGTAATAAAGGGTGCTGACCGGCGCAGTGTCATAGGCCCAGCCAAAGATGACGCTGCCCGCGATCTTTATGCCGGACCCTAGCGTCAGGGGATCGGCGCGATGCCAACCGGCCTGGGTCATTGCCGCGATCAGTTCGGTTTTGGTGCCGACAAGCGCCAGATTGAGCGGATCTCCGGGAATGCCTGCACCCGTGCGGGTACGCAGGCCGCTGTTTGCGGTAGGGTGCAAATGTTCGAAAAGTTTCCACGCGGCTGGTAAAACCACATAGGCAAGCAGCGCCCAGATAAGAATTGCAAGGGTTGTATTGTAAAGTGACCGGCGGATGCGACTTGCGTTTGCGTGGCGGGTCGGCATTGCAGAACGAACTTTCGAAGAATTGCGGCAAGGGATGTTTGCCAAGCGGCAATTGGATATGATGGGGCACAGGATGCGATGGAAATCTGACGGCAGACAATGAAAAAGATACCTGAACTGCGGACTGAGCGGTTGATTCTGCGGGGCATGACGAAGGCGGATTTCCCGGTTTATGCCGCGGTCTGGCAAGAGCCGGAGGTGGTGCGGTTCATTGGCGGCAAGCCGCGATCCGAGGTGGAAAGCTGGCAGCGGTTTTTGCGGGGCGCCGGAAGCTGGGTGATTGACGGGTTCGGGCAATGGGCGATCACCCGCAAGGCGGATGGTGGGTTTTTGGGTATGGTCGGCTTTTTCAACGCCATGCGCGGCATTGGCGCGGATTTTGACGCAGCACCCGAGGCCGGATGGAGTTTGCGGGCGGCGGCGCAGGGGCAGGGCTATGGCCGCGAGGCGGCGGTGGCGGCGCATGACTGGTTTGATGCACAGCCCTTTGGCGGACGCAGCCATGCGATGATTGATATCGGGCATGCCGTGTCGTTCGGATTGGCCAAAAGGCTGGGGTATGTGCCGCTGCGGGAGACGGAATACGAGGGTGACCGGGTTATGCTGATGGTGCGGCAGCGTGTCTTGGGCGATCCGCCTGCCCTTTGAAGGGCGATGGACGAAGTTTTTCAGATTTTGGCGCAGGGATTGCTAGGAATCGGAGGAATATTGGCTAAAGTTCGCGTGCGGTCGGTGTCGCAGTCAGCGATGCAGGGCCGGAATGATGCTTCGGGGCGCGCATATCGGTCGCCGGAGCCTTCGAGGGAGCGTTGCGATGATCCTATACCCGACAATAGAACTGCTGAACGGCCGCTGCGTCAGCTTGACGCGTGGGCGCATTGAGGAGCCGGAAATCTGGCATGTGGATCCGGTGGCCAAGGCCAAGGAATTCGCCCGTTTGGGGGCGGAATGGATGCACCTGACCGATCTTGATGCGGTCAAGGGGCTGAACACCAACCACGACCTGGTGTCAAAGATCATAAAAAATGCTGGAATTCCGGTGCAGTTGGGGGGCGGATTCCGGTCGCGTGGGCGGATCGAGGAGTGGTTTGAGCTGGGGGCGGAGCGGATCGTCATTGGCACGCTTGCGGTGCAAGAACCAGCCTTGGTTAAGGATGTGGTCAAGCGCCATCCGGGCAAGGTTGCTTTGACGGTCGATGTCTGGAAGGGCAAGGTTCTGGTCGATGGCTGGCGCACGTCGAGTGCTTACACCGCCGAATCTTTCATCAAAGCCTATGCCGGCGTCGCATTTGCGGCGATCATTGTGACGGATGTCGATGCCGACACCGCCGGAACCGAGGCGTCGGTAAGCATGCTGGCGACTTTGTCGGATATTGCCAAGGTGCCGGTCATTGCCAGCGGCGCAATCCGCACCATCGATGATGTCGCGCGCCTGAAATATGCGAGTCACATTTCAGGGGCGATGGTCGGACGGGCGTTGTTCAACAAGACCATTGATCTGGAGGATGCTTTGGCCGAAGCGCGCAGTGACGTGGGCGAGGTGGCTGCGTTCATTTGAATCCGCTGACGCCGGGAAAAGGCGACGGGCCTTGCCGGGGTCTTGCGATGCCGTGTATCAAGCCCCGGACTATTGGCAAGACAGATAATCCATAGGACTGGGGACTGGCGATGAGGCGTGTGGTTGTTACGGGGCTGGGGATGGTCACGCCGTTGGCCTGCGGTGTGGAAGAAACCTGGCAGCGCCTGATCGCCGGTCAGTCTGGCGCAGGACCGATCACACGTTTTGATGCGTCGCGGGTGGTAACGCAATATGCCTGCGAAATCCCGCGTGGCGACGGCACGGATGGCACGTTCAATCCCGATGAGTGGATGGAGCCGAAGGACCAGCGCAAGGTCGATGATTTCATCTTGTACGGGATGGCGGCGGCGGTTCAGGCGGTGCGCGATTCTGGCTGGGAGCCGCAAGATGACGAGGGGCGCGAACGTACCGGGGTGATGATCGGGTCGGGGATTGGTGGATTGAACTCGATCGCTGAGACGGCGGTGTTGATCAAGGAGAAGGGGCCAAAGCGGGTTTCGCCGTTCTTTATCCCCGGCGCGCTGATCAACCTGGTTTCCGGGCAGGTGTCGATCCGTTTTGGCTTCAAGGGCCCTAACCACGCGGTGGTGACGGCCTGTTCAACCGGCGCCCATGCGATTGGCGATGCGGCGCGGCTGATCCAGTGGGGCGATGCGGATGTGATGATTGCGGGCGGCACTGAAAGCCCGATTTCGGAAATCGGCATTGCCGGGTTCAACGCCTGCAAGGCGCTGTCGACCAAGCGCGCCGATGATCCGGCCAAGGCCAGCCGCCCCTATGACGCGGATCGCGACGGGTTTGTCATGGGCGAGGGGGCGGGCGTGGTGGTGCTGGAGGAATACGAGCATGCCCGCGCCCGGGGAGCGAAGATTTACGCCGAGGTGCTGGGATACGGCATGTCGGGCGATGCCCATCATATCACCGCGCCTTCGGAAGATGGCGAGGGTGGGTTCCGGTCAATGCAGGCGGCGCTGAAGCGGGCGGGGCTGGCGCCCGCTGATATTGACTACATCAATGCGCATGGCACCTCGACCATGGCCGATACGATTGAATTGGGGGCGGTCGAGCGGTTGCTGGGGGATGCGGCGGGCAAGGCCACGATGTCGTCGACCAAATCGGCGATCGGGCATTTGCTGGGGGCTGCGGGGGCGGTTGAGGCGATATTCTGTGTGCTGGCGATCCGGGATCAGGTTGCCCCGCCGACGATCAATCTGGACAATCCCGCGGTGCAGTCAAAGCTTGATCTGGCCCCCAACAAGGCGGTGAAGCGCAAGATTGATGTGGTTTTGTCGAATAGTTTTGGGTTTGGGGGCACCAATGCCTCGCTTGTTCTGGGTAAGGTAAAAGCTTGATGTGGAAGCATGTTGTTGCGAATTTTCTGACGATTGCCATCGTTGCTTTGGTGGCAATTGCCGGAGTGGTGACATGGGGGAAAGGGCAGTACACGGCACCCGGCCCATTGGCCGAGGCGATCTGTCTGAAGGTTGAACGCGGCTCGAATTTTCGCGTCGTGGCGGAGGAATTGTCTGGCAAAGGGGCGGTGAGCCATCCCTATATCCTGAAGGTCGGGGCGGACTATGCCGGACGGTCCGGGGCACTGAAGGCCGGGTCGTACCTGATCGAAGCCGGAGCCTCGATGGCGGAAATTGTCGAGGCGCTGACGGGGGCGGGTCTGTCAACCTGCGGGACTGAAATCAATTACCGCATTGGGGTCACGGCATCCGACATTGTCGTCAGTGAGTTGGACCCGGCAACCCAAAAACTGGCCGAGGTGATGAAATTTGACCCGGTGGTTGATCCGGTGCCTGAGGGGTATGCCAAGATCGCCGAAGATGCCGATGCGCGGCTGCGGGTGACTTTGGCGGAAGGTGCGACGAGCTGGCAGGTGGTGGATGCGCTGAGCCGGGCAGAGTTTCTGACGGGCGAGGTAAAGGATATCCCGGCGGAGGGCAGTTTGGCCCCGCAGCAATATGAGGTCACGCGGGGATCGGATCGGGCGGCGCTGCTTGCCGATATGCAGGCGATTCAGGCGAAGACGCTGAGCGAGTTATGGGCAGGGCGTGCCGATGGGCTGCCTTATAAGACGCCAGAAGAGGCGATGGTCATGGCGTCGATCGTGGAAAAGGAAACCGGCGTGCCGGGCGAACGGGCCAAGGTGGCGAGTGTTTTCCTGAACCGGCTGGAACAGGGGATGAAGTTACAAACTGACCCTACGGTCATCTATGGGCTGACCAAGGGCAAAGGTGTGTTGGGGCGCGGACTGCGGCAAAGTGAGCTGCGGTCGAACACGCCGTTCAACACTTATGTCATCGACGGCCTGCCGCCGTCGCCCATCGCCAATCCGGGCCGCGATGCGATTGCTGCAGCGTTGAGCCCCGATAAGACCGAGTATCTGTTCTTTGTGGCGGATGGCACCGGTGGCCATGCTTTCGCCGAGACTTTGGCCGAGCATAACGAAAATGTCGCCAAATGGCGCAAGATCGAAGCCGAGCAGGGCGCCGACGGCGGCTGAGATTCGGGTTGCGCAATAACACTGAACCCTATGTCGCATTCATGCTATGTTGCTGCGAGGATGATGATCGGCACTGAACCCGGCGCGATCTGGACCAGAGGGGGATCACTGTGACCACCAACAAAGGATCGTGCTTTTGCGGAAACGTGACGCTTGAGGTGGCGGGCGCGCCGTTGGCGATGGGTTATTGCCACTGTGCTTCGTGCCGGTCCTGGTCGGCGGGGCCGGTGAACGCCTTCAGTTTGTGGAAGCCGGAAGCGGTGAGGATCACCAGGGGGGCCGACAGGATCGGCCAGTATTCCAAGTCCGAGAATGCGGTGCGCAAGTTCTGTAAGGATTGCGGAGGTCATTTGATGACCGATCATCCGGTCTGGGGTATCACCGATGTCTTTGCTGCGACGGTTCCGGGCATGGCGTTCAAGCCTGGCGTGCATGTGAATTACGCCGGGACGGTTTTGCCGATGAAGGACGGGCTGCCGAAGATGCACGATTTTCCAACCGATCTGGGCGGCAGTGGGCAAACGATGGCCGAATAGGGGGCGGCGCAAGGCTGCCAGGTGATTAACAGAATCTTACCGGATCGTTCTGCAAGCCTTTGACGGTAAAGCATTTTACTTGACTTGGCGAACGGTCCCGGCTATACCTTCGGACATGCTAGAAGAAGTGGGCGAGCGGCGCGGGGGTAACCCTTTCGCCGCTTTTTCAATTCGCTCGTACGGACAGGCATTTGAGGCGGGCAGCACCTGAATGACATTGAGGCTATCGGCTGAAGAGCCCGCTCCGAAATCATTGATTTTGGAGGCGGAGGAACTTTACCGCGAGATCGCTGACGAGGTTTTCGTGGCGATCCGTAAAATCAGAACCGGCGAATGGGACAAGAAGGAAACGCCGCAGATTGTCAAAGAGATGCGGGCGTTCCTGGCGCTGGTTCTAGAGGAAAGGGCGAGGGTTGCCAAACTTAGTAAACAACAAGCAGGCGTCGTTTACGACTACGCGCTCGACTTCGACGCTGCACGGTCTGAAATCGGCCGCCGCCTGGCTTGCCTCCGCGACGCCGGGGGTGGCTGAGGAGTTTTTGAACGGGTTGAGCGATGAGGCGCTGATGGCGCTGCCGTGGATGTTTGAGTTCTGGGCGCTGCCGCATCAACTGCCGCC
>JANMDM010000066.1:0-1651 GCA_031376305.1 Pseudomonadota bacterium
ACTTCGGCGCCCACCATCATTTCCGCCAGCTTGTGGCGGTCGGTCTGCGCCGTCACCACCTCGCCCGCCAGCTTGCCATGGCGCAACACGATAACGCGGGTGGTGATCGCCATCACCTCATAAAGCTTGTGCGAGATGAAGATGACCGACAGGCCAAGCGCCACGGCGCGGCGCAATGTGTCAAACAGGGCTGCGGTTTCTTGCGGGGTCAGAACCGCCGTTGGCTCGTCCAAGATCAGAATGCGGGCATCGCGGTAAAGCGCCTTGAGGATTTCGACCCGTTGGCGTTCCCCCACAGACAAGGCGCCGATCTTGGCGTCAGGATCGACCGTCAGCCCGAAATCGCGCGACAATTGCCGCACCTTTTCGCGCGCCGCGCGGGTGCCAAGGTGGGTGCGCCACAACGACCGGGTGCCCAGCAGGATGTTGTCGAGCACCGTCATATTGTCGGCCAGGGTGAAATGCTGATGCACCATGCCCACCCCGGCGGCCAGCGCGGCGCGCGGGTTGCCGGGGGGCAAGGTCTGGCCGAAAGCCTCGACCCGCCCGGCGTCGGCGGTGTAATGGCCGAAGAGGATGTTCATCAGCGTGGTCTTGCCCGCGCCGTTTTCGCCCAGAAGGCCGATCACCTCGCCCTTTTTCAGATCAAAGCTGATGGCGTCATTGGCCAGCAGCGCGCCGAAGCACTTGGTGATGGTGTCGAGGCGGAGGACGACCTCCGCCTCCGCTTTCGCAGCCGTCACGACGACTTCGGTTCTTCGTCGTTGACCGCGACGGTGAACGAGCCGTCCTTGATTGCGGCTTCACGTTCCGCCACCAGCTTGGTCGCCGCTTCCGGCACCTTGCCCTCAAACGTGCCCAGCGGGGCCAGCGAACAACCCCCTTCCTTGAGGTAGGAATAGACGCCGTAATTATCGGCCTTGAAGCTGCCCGCCATGACCGCCTCCAGCGCCTTGTTGAAGGTCGGCTCAAAGTGCCACAGCGCCGAGGCGACGACGGTATCGGGATAATCGGCCTGGGTGTCGATGACGTTGCCGATCGCCAGCACGCCCTTTTCCTTGGCCGCGTCCGAGACGCCGAAGCGTTCGGCGTAAAGCAGATCAGCCCCGCCGTCGATCATCGCAATCGCGGTTTCCTTGGCCTTCGGGGGATCAAACCACGAGCCGATGAAGCTGATCTGGAACTTGATATCGGCGTTCGACTCTTTGGCGCCCGCCATGAAGGCATTCATCAGCCGGTTCACTTCGGGGATCGGAAAGCCACCGACCATACCGATATTGCCCTTGGTCATCGCCCCGGCAATGATCCCGCTGAGGTAACTTGCATCCTGAATATAGTTGTCAAAGACCGCAAGATTGGGCAGCGCATCGTCGGCCATGAAGCTGGAGCCCAAGAGGAAGGCGACATCCGGGTAGTCGGCCACCACCTCGCGGGCTTCCGCCTCGGCCCCGAAAATCTCGCCGACGATCAGCTTGTAACCCTGTTCGGCATAGTCGCGCAGCACGCGCGGATAGTCGGTGTTGGCGGTGTTTTCAGTATAGGCGTAATCGACCGTGCCTGCGGCTTTGGCGGCCTCGACCGCCTGATGGATGCGGCTGACCCATTGCTGCTCAACCGGCACGGTATAGACCCCCGCCACCTTCACCGGATC
>JANMDM010000115.1:0-18108 GCA_031376305.1 Pseudomonadota bacterium
GGGGATGAACTTCCGGGTTTCTCCCGCTTTAGCGGCCCGATGACGGTACGGTTGGCGGGTGCAGTTCCGCCCACGGCACCGCGCGATCTGGCCGCCCTTCTGGGGCGCTTGCGCAGAGAGGTCGGGTTGCCGATTGCCCAGACCGCTGACCCCAACGCGGCGATCACCATCGAATTCCTGCCGCGCCGCCAGCTTCAGGCCCGCGCCCCGGATGCGGCGTGTTTCGTCGCCCCGCGCGTCAGCTCCTGGGCCGAGTACCGCCACGCAAAACGCTCCACGCTGGATTGGACCAGTTTTCAGGATCGTGACCGGGTGGCAATTTTCATTCCGTCGGACGTCGCTCCCCAAGAGATCCGCGATTGCCTGCATGAGGAATTGGCGCAGGCTCTGGGGCCGCTGAATGACCTGTTCCGCCTGCCGGATTCGATTTTCAACGATGACAATATCCAGTCTGTCCTTACCGGCTTCGACATGCTGATCCTGCGCACCACCTATGCGCCCGATCTTCAGCCCGGCATGACCAAAGACATGGTGGCAGCGGCTCTTCCAAACTTGCTGGCGCGTCTGAATCCGGCGGGCGAGCATCCGGGCACTGTCACGCCACAGACACCGCGGGCTTTTGGCGCGGCCATCGCCCGCGCTCTTGGGCCGCGCGCCTCAAATGCCGGGCGGCGGGCGGCGGCAGAACAGGCGCTGGCGATGGCCCAAGGCTGGCAAGACGGGCGCACCGGCTTTGCCTGGCTGACGCTGGGCCGGTTGTCGGGGCACGGCCCAGATGACGCGCCGCGCCGCGCCTTTCAGAACGCCGTTGCGATCTTTCGCAGCCGCGGCCTTGCGCTGCATACGGCACATGCCGACATGCAGCTTGCGGCTTTGGCGCTGGCCGACGGCCGCTGGGGCGATGTCCTGGCCCTTACCGATGAAGCCATCGCCCCCGCGACTGCGGCGCAGAATGCAGCACTGATGGCGGGGCTGATGATGCTGAGGTCCGAGGCAATGGCCCGAACCGGCCAAACGCAGGCGGCGGCAAGCTTGCGGCTCGACAGTCTGGGATGGGCGCGCTATGGCATGGCTTCGGATGCCGAGGTGCGGCGGCGTCTTTCCATGATCGCCGCACTGGCCGCAGAAACGGAAAAGACCGCCCCATGATCGTCATCGCCGGACTGCTTTTTGGCGCCCTCTTTGGGGCCTTGCGGGCGCGAAAACGCCAGGGCACGGGCTTTGATATCGCCCAATACGCTGCGGCCCATGCGATCCTGTTCGCGCTTTTGGGCCTGTTCGTGACCATCCTTATCGACAAGCTTCAATAAGGCGATGTTTCTGCCCTTCTTCCAGACGCTGCGGGCGGCGGGCATTCCGGTCAGTCTGCGCGAATATCTGACCTTTCTGGAGGGCATGGCCGCCGGGCTGGAGACCTATGAGGTTGAAGGCTTCTACTATCTGGCCCGCACCGCGATGGTGAAGGATGAACGCCATCTGGACCGGTTTGACCGCGCCTTTGCCGCAACGTTCAAGGGGCTTGAGGCGATCACACCCGAACAGGTGCTGGAGGCCATCGACCTGCCCGCCGAATGGTTGGAAAAGCTGATCGAGCGGACCCTGACCGCTGAAGAAAAAGCGCAGATCGAAGCTTTAGGAGGCTTCGACAAGCTTATGGAAACGCTGAAAAAACGCCTTGAAGAACAAAAGGGCCGCCATCAGGGCGGATCGAAATGGGTGGGCACCGGCGGCACTTCGCCTTTCGGCGCTTACGGCTACAACCCCGAAGGCGTGCGCATCGGTCAGGCGGCAAGCCGCCAGCAGCGTGCCGTCAAGGTTTGGGACAAGCGCGATTTCCGCAATCTGGACGACACGGTTGAACTTGGCACCCGCAATATCAAGGTGGCGCTGAAACGCCTGCGAACCTGGGCGCGCACCGGGGCGGTGGAGGAGTTGGACCTTCAGGGCACCATCCGCGCCACCGCCGAACATGGCTATCTGGATGTGAAAACCCGGCCCGAGCGGCACAATGCTGTGAAGGTGCTGTTGTTTCTAGATGTCGGCGGCTCGATGGATCCGCATATCCGGGTTGTCGAGGAATTGTTCTCTGCCGCCCGCGCCGAATTCAAGCATCTGGAATATTACTACTTCCACAACTGCCTGTACGAAGGCCTCTGGCGCGACAACCGCCGCCGCTGGGACCGGCAGATCCCGACATGGGAAGTGCTGCGCACCTATGGCAAGGATTACAAATGCATTTTTGTCGGCGATGCGTCGATGTCACCTTACGAGATCGCCCATCCCGGCGGCGCCAATGAGCATTGGAACCCCGAATCCGGGCAAGTCTGGCTGACCCGCGCCCGCGAAACCTGGCCTGCCAATGTCTGGCTAAACCCGCTGCCGGAACGCTACTGGCCGCACACCCAGTCGGTGGGCATGGTCCGCCAGATTTTCGGGGATGCCATGTTCCCGCTGACTTTGGACGGGATCACGCGGGCGATCAAGACATTGACCTGAAAGACCGCCCTGCCCCGGTGATCCCGACGCAGGACCAATCTGCCATCATCTGGATTTGAACAGCCCGCCCAGGACACCGCGGACGATTGCCTGCCCGGTTCTGGTGCCCAACTGGCGCACCAGACTTTTGCCAAAAGCTGTCACCAGACTGTCCGAACGCGACGCGCTTTTGCGGGCCACCGGCTTGCCCCAGATTCCCCCGTCGCTCGCCCCCCCGTCATAGCGGCGGGCCGATTTCAAATCGCGCGCTTCCTCGGCCTTGTGTGCCTCAACAGCTTCAGCGTCTGCGGCCTCTTTGGCGGCGGCGTCGGCGCGGGCGCGGAGCTTTTCAAAGGCCGACTCGCGATCAACCGCGATGTCATATTTGCCGCCCAAGCCGCTGGTGGCCATGGCTTCGCGGCGTTCATCGGGGGTGATCGGCCCAAGCTGACTTGCGGGGGGGCGAACCAGAGTGCGCTGCACCATGCCCGGCGCACCCTTGGCTTCCAGGAACGATGTCACCGCCTCGCCGGTGCCAACTTCCTTGATCGCGGTTTCAGTATCAAAGTCCGGGTTTGGGCGGTAGTTTTCTGCCGCCCGGTGCAGATCCTGCTGATCCTTGCCGGTAAAGGCGCGCAGCGCATGCTGCACCCGGTTACCCAACTGACCCAGAATATCGTCAGGCACATCGCCCGGATTTTGGGTGATGAAATACACCCCCACGCCTTTCGAGCGGATCAGGCGGGCCACCTGTTCGACCTTGTCGATCAGCACTTTGGACGAATCCTTGAACAGCAGATGCGCCTCATCGAAGAAAAACACGAGCTTCGGCTTATCCGGATCCCCAACCTCGGGCAGGTTTTCGAACAGCTCGGACAAAAGCCAGAGTAGGAACGTCGCGTAGAGCCGCGGCGAGGCCATGAGTTTGTCGGCCGCAAGAATATTGACCTGACCGCGCCCGTCGGGGGCAAGGCGCATCATATCGGCCAGTTCCAGCGCAGGTTCGCCGAACAGCTGCGTGCCGCCCTGATTCTCAAGGATCAAAAGCTGGCGCTGGATGGCGCCAACAGTGGCGGGCGCCACATTGCCATAGCGCAGGCCGATGTCAGCCGCGTGCTGGCCAATCCAGACCAGCATCGCTTGCAGGTCTTTCAAATCCAAAAGCGTCAGGCCTTCCTCATCGGCGATGCGGAAGGCGATGTTCAGCACCCCTTCCTGCGGCTCGGTCAACTCCAGTAGCCGCGAAAGCAGCAAGGGGCCCATTTCGGATATGGTGGTGCGGATCGGATGGCCCTGTTCGCCAAAAAGATCCCAAAACACCGCCGGAAATGCCTTGTATTCAAGCGTATAGCCGATGGTTTCGGCGCGTTTGGTGAAGGCCTCGTGCAGCTTTTGGGTCGCTGTGCCTGCCCGCGCAAGGCCCGCCAGATCACCCTTCACATCGGCCAGAAACACCGGCACACCGGCGGCTGAAAACCCCTCGGCCAGCACTTGCAACGTTACCGTTTTTCCCGTGCCAGTGGCCCCCGCAATCAGGCCGTGGCGGTTGCCGAACTTCAGCAAAAGCTCCTGCGGCAGAGCATAAGCCGCGCCGCCACCGCCCACGTAAATTCCGAATTCTGTCAACACCGCACAACTCCACACCAAAGGCCCAAGACCAACCATCCGCGCCACAATACAATCTTAACCCAAGGATGCCAGTATCCAGCTTGCCCACGGAAAATGTCCTGTTTGCCTTGGGCTTACTTCCTCCCTGTCAGACTGGTCGCGCCCCGCTTGGTGTGGCTTTTTTTTGATTTATTTCAACTGGTTAATCTGATTTCCATGTCGGGTACTTTGGTATTGACGGAATCGTGAAAGCCCTTTAGCGTCCGCGTCAATGATATAGTCGGCCCGTCCGACAGGGAGCAAAAATTTGGAACAGGGCCCCGTGAAGGGGCCCTTTCTATTTCCCGCCCGTCGTATTTTCTGAGATCGATCATTTTGGGCGGATATCCGCAGAAGCACTTCTGTGGCGCGCCGCTTTAGACCCTGACACTCGTGATCGGGCATGTTAAAGCCGGGGTCGAAACAGCAACTGACCACGGATGAACCACATGTTCGACTTCCCGCGTTCGCTAAGCTTGGCCATGGCGCTCACAGCAGCACTGGCATTGCCCGCATTGGCGCAAGAAACCACGACAACTCAACCACCGGCAGCCGATGCCCCGGTCACGGGAACCGAGCTTTCGACCGGCGAGCCGGTCGCTGGCGGCCCAGCCGAGCCATATGTGAAATCCACGCACGGTGACTGGCAACTGCGCTGCATCAAGGCCGCCGATGGTTCGGACCCTTGCGAGCTGTATCAGTTGTTGAAAGACGCGAAGGGCAATTCCGTAGCCGAAATCACGATGCTCGCCCTGCCCGATGGCAAGGAAGTGGTCGCCGGAGCCACCATTATCGTGCCTTTGGAAACCCTGCTGCCACAACAGCTGACTCTGGGCGTTGATGGCAAAGATCCGAAGCGCTATCCGTTCACATTCTGCGCTTCGGTGGGGTGTTTTTCCCGCATCGGCTTTTCGGCGGCAGAAATCGACAGCATGAAGAACGGCGCGAAGGCCACCGTATCGGTCGTTCCGATCGCCGCACCCGATCAGGTGGTTTCGGTTGATATATCGCTCAAGGGCTTCACCGAAGCCTTTGACGCGGTCAAAGCTGAACGTCCCAAACCCTGATCTGAGAATCGCGCGTGATGACGGCACCCATGCCGCCCCAAGGGGCGGCATTTTCATTTTGCCCAAGTCGTTAGGGCAAGGTTCAGGCCCGTTTCAGCGCCAGAACTGCGTTCAGGCCACCGAAGGCAAAGGCGTTGGACAAAACCGCCCCGACCTTGGCGAAACGTGCGACATTGGGCACCACGTCCAGGGGGCAATCCGGGTCAAGCCGCTCATAGCCGATGGTTGGGGCAATCACCCCCTCGCGCAGCGCCAGAATACACGCCAGCAGCTCCACCGCGCCGGTGCCGCCGATGACATGGCCATGCATGGACTTGGTCGATGACATCATTAAGCGCCCGACATTATCCCCAAAGACCTGAGCGACAGCGGCGCATTCCGTTTTATCATTGGCACTGGTGCCGGTCCCATGGGCGTTAATATAACCGACGTCCCGCGCATTCAGCCCAGCATCACGCAAAGCGCCGGCGATCGCCCGTTCGGCCCCGGCTTGGCTGGGGACGACGATGTCACCGGCATCAGAGGTCATCGCAAAGCCTGCAACCTCTGCCAGAATATCGGCGCCGCGCCGGGCCGCATGCTGCCAATCCTCAAAAACGAAAACCGCGGCCCCTTCGCCCTGAACCATGCCATTGCGATTGGCACTGAACGGACGGCAGGCGGTGTTGGACAAAACCCGCAACCCTTCCCAGGCCTTGACTCCGCCAAAACTGAGCATCGCCTCGGATCCGCCAGTAACAATGACCGGGGCAGCCCCCGACCGTATCATCTGAAACGCCAGGCCCATTGCGTGGTTCGATGACGCGCAGGCCGTCGAGACGCTGAAGACCGGCCCTCGCAAGTGAAACTCCCTGCTGACATTGCTGGCGGCGGCATTGTGCATCAGGCGGGGAACAACAAAGGGATGAACGCGGTTTTTGCCCTCTGCGTAGACCGCCCGATAACTCTCATCCGCGGTGTTGACCCCACCGCCTGCGGTTCCAAACACCACACCGGTCTGCGCGCCCAGTTCCTCGTCGAACACCAGTCCTGATTGCTTGACCGCTTGCCGCGCGGCGATCATTGCGAATTGGGTAAAGCGGTCATAGAGTGCTATCGCTTGCCGGTCGAAATGATCCTCGGGGACAAAACCGCGCACTTGGGCACCGATCCGCACATTCAGGCGGTCAACATCGCGGAACTCCAAAGGTCCAATGCCGCAACGCCCCTCAAGAAAGGCCGCATAGGTTCCGGCCACGTCATGCGCCAGCGCATTGATTGTGCCGGCCCCGGTTATGGCCACCCGCCTCATGCCTTTGCGGCCACCAGCTTTTCGACCGCCGCGATTATCGACCGAACGGTGGAAATG
This sequence comes from Pseudomonadota bacterium, assembly GCA_031376305.1. Lineage (GTDB taxonomy): Bacteria > Pseudomonadota > Alphaproteobacteria > Rhodobacterales > Rhodobacteraceae > TMP-24. Next base: position 6,538 of record JANMDM010000115.1, read on the forward strand.
TCGAAGTCATTGTCCGACGGCGCGTTGGCATTGAAGGGTACGGAAATGTCAAACGTCTCTTCGATTGCGAAGATGGATTCTACCAGTGCCACGCTGTCAATTCCGAGGTCCGCTAATGTCATGTCAGCAGAAATCATTGCCGGATCCAGCACCGCTTGTTCGGCCAAAATCGCGATAATCTGCGCTTCAACGGTCATCTCTGGCCGCAGTCTCATTGGCGTCATTATGACTGGTCTTCATCACAAGCGCACGAAGCTCGGCCACCTGCTGGAACAGACGGCCCAAGCGGCGGATGTTCTTCCAGGCGTCGATCTGCGCACCCATTTTCATCGCCGGTACCCCGAGCAGCGCCCGCCCCGCCGGGGCGTTCGAATAGATCAGCGTACCGGCACCGGCCACCACATCATCGCCCACGAAAATATTGTCCGATACACCGCACTGGCCGCCCAGCACCACCCGGTCGCCGATCCGCGACGATCCGGCGATGCCCACTTGCCCGCACAGCAGGCAATCGCGACCGATTTCGACATTATGTCCAACATGGACAAGGTTGTCGAGCTTGGTGCCATCGCCGATCCGCGTTGCGCGAATGGTGCCCCGATCAATGGTCGAATTGGCGCCGATCTCCACATCATCACCGATTTCGACCGTGCCCAACGAATGAATACGCTCCCAGGTTTGCGCCTTGACGGGTTCGCGGCTGCCCAAAGTCTCGCGCACTTGTTCGACGCCGGATTTTTCCGGCGTGACAAACGAAAACCCGTCCGCACCGATAACCGCACCGGGCTGGCAGATGAACCGCGCGCCGATCCGCACACGCGCACCAATTTTTGCGCCCTGCAAGATCAGGGCATCAGCACCGATCACGGCGCCATCGCCGATGAAAACATGCGCGGCAATCCGGGTCCCTGGCCCTATGTCCGTATCCTTGCCAATCACGACGAACGGGCCAACTGCGGCGCCTGCGCCAATCTTTGCCGTCGGATCAATGACAGCACTTGGGTGAATGCCGGGCGCAATACCCGGTCCAAGGTCGAACACCTGGGTGATCCCTGACATGGCAAGCCGCGGCCGCTCAATGAAGATCGCCGCCTTAAGCCCAAGCGTTTGCCAATCCGCGCCGACCCAAAGCACCGCAGCCTTTGCGCGGCCTTGCGCCAATCCGCCCGCATATTTCTGATCCATCGCCAGCGCCAAATCATCCGGCCCCGCGGTTGCCGGCTCAGCCGCGCGCCGTACAGCAAGCGTCAGATCGCCTTCGGCCCGCGCGCCAAGGGCGGCGGCGATACTGGCAATTGTAAAACTGTCGTGCCGCTTCGCCATCTTGCGCCCTCCGGGAAACACCCCCCGGAACCGGGTTTAGCCCTGAACCTGAGTTATGGCCACCCCGGCGGCCTCCATCGCCCCGAAGATCGCCGCATCCCGTCCATAAACGTCCCGGCGATATTCGATATGGCCCTTCGCATTGGGCCAGGCCGTGAAATAGACCAAATGCACCGGCACCGGTTGCGCCAGAGTCAGCACCGATTCAACGCCGGTATTGAGATGCGACGCAAACTCGGCCTTCGGGTCTGCTGATTGCAGTGCCAAAAGCATATAGGCCAGATCAAAGGGCCGCCCCAGACGGATGCAGCCGTGACTGTAGGCACGCACTTCCTTCTCGAACAGCGGCTTTTGCGGCGTGTCGTGCAGATAGATGTTCCAAGGGTTCGGAAACATGAACTTGACCTTTCCCAGCGCATTGCCATCCGACGGCGCCTGCGACATCGAGAAGGGGAAATTCTTCTGGGTGAACTGAGTAAAATCAACGGCCGCGCGATCAACAAGCCGACCGCTGCGGTCCACAATCCTCAGATGCCCGGCCGCATTCGGATTCTTTTGCAGCATCGGCAGATATTCTTTGACGGTGATCGAGCGCGGCACATTCCAGCTGGGGTTGATGACCATGAATTCCATCTGGTCCGAAAACTCAGGACTGCGGCGGTCGGGCTGATTCATACCCACAACCGTGACAGATTCAAAAGTGACCTTGCCGTCATCCACGACCTTGGCGGTAAAATCAGGAAGGTTCACCCAGATATGGCGCTTGCCCAAAGGCAAGCCATTCATCCACCGCAGACGCTCCATCGCGACCAACACGGATTTCAATCTGTCCTGCGGGTCGCGGTTCACTTCGGCAATCGTGCCCGCCCCGGCAACGCCGTCCGGCGTCAGGCCGTGGTCGATCTGGAAAAGCTGTACCGCACGCTGGATCTGATCGTCATAGGTCTGCGTAACTGAGGCTGGCAAATAGCCCTGTGCCGTCAACCGATCCCGCAGGGCGATGACCTCGAAGCCGGTCGCACCCGGTTCAAGTTTTTCCGCCACAACAGCAGCACCCCAGCCGCCCGACGCGATCGCTGCCAAAAGCTCGATCCGTGCCCGCTGCAATCCGCCATACTGCGGGGTCGAAGGTGGCAAGCTGCGCAGGAATTCCGAGGGGGTTGCCGCCGCAAAACTATCCAATGTTGCGCGCGGATCGCGGCGCGGCACGTCGCGGACGATGCCTGGATCAATATCCGCCGGAATCAGAAAGCCGGTCTGCACATCGGCCGCATAGGCAAGAAACGTCTTGGTGGCCAAAACCTCAAGCCGGGCCCGCTGATGTTCTGATTCTACCGCCGCGAACGCCGCCCGCAGCCCGGCGGCATCATAGCGTGCAGTGGGCAGGCCATGCGCGGCAGCACCGTCCAACGCCTGAAACAACGCCGCACGTCGTTCAGCGTCACCCGAACCCGTCCAAAGTGTCGCGAAGGCATGAGCGCGATAAAACCCGGAGATTGCCGCATCGCCGACGCTGGCCTCGGCCACCACCAGTCCAAAGGTGTCGTCCGATGCCTTTACCGGAGCTGTCCAAACCGACAGACAAAGAGCTACCGCAACGGTGGCAAGCAGATTGGCAATGCGCTGGTTGCAGAGGTAAATTTTGCCACGCGCAATCTTCAAAGCCATTTAAACCCCAAGCATAATTTTCTTTCAAATCACCATTGATGATTTACGTCCCGCAAGTCCACGGACGAATCACTGCAAAACCACAAAATGTCGCGGCTTGGGTCGTTTTCGCCACTAGACAAAGCGCGCAGATCACGCCCCCGTGATCTTGGCAAGATTTCGCCGAAAAGCGCTGATTTCCAAAACCGCAACAATTGCCCTGTTGGCGCGAGAATCGTCTTGTGCAATAACCATCGGGCACTTGGGGATAAGTTGCACGAAAAGCCGCCACTTAAGCGGTTAGTACCATGGGACAGGACAAACCAATGACCACCAGCATTAACGGATTAAGCCGTCGCGGCCTTTTGGGCATCTTCGCTGCTACCGCCGTTGTCGCTGCGCCCACCTGCTCCAATGCGTTTAGCTTTCTTAAGGGTGCGGGCGACGTGCGCCGCATCAGCATGTATTCCGGCCGTACCGGCGAAAGCCTGAACTCGATTTACTGGATCGAAGGCGAATACATTCCCGACGCGTTGAACGAGATCAATTATTTCATGCGCGATTGGCGTTCGGACGAAGTCCGCGACATGGATCCGCGCACCATCGACATCGCCGCTGCCGCCCACCGCCTGCTTGAAGTCGACGAGCCCTTTATGCTGTTGTCCGGCTACCGCACCAAAAAGACCAATGCCATGCTGCGCGAAAGTTCGCGCGGGGTGGCGCGCAATTCACTTCATATTCGGGGTCAGGCCGCCGATCTGCGGTTGCGCTCTCGCTCGGTCAGCCAGATGTACCGCGCCGCCCTGGCCTGCGATGCGGGTGGCGTTGGCAAATATTCCCGCTCGAACTTCGTGCACATGGATTGCGGCCCGGTCCGCACCTGGGGCGGCTGAAGTTTCCGACTTTCTGTGCGACCTTGAATGCGCCGCTTCCGGCGCATTTTTTCATGGGACCGGCCGGTACGGCTTGTCATCGTTAACGCGCCCTGTCGGGCAGCACGAGTGCCTGAAAAAGGGCGCTGAGCAGGATGCGATGGTGGGTGATAAGGGATTTGAACCCCTGACATCTTCGATGTGAACGAAGCGCTCTACCACTGAGCTAATCACCCGCTGGCGCGGTTCCTAACGCTATTCGCCATCCGCTGCAATACCCGCGTCTGCGTCCGGTTTAGCGGTTTTTGCAGCGCCGGTACGTTTCAGTTTTACCGTCAGCATCGCGCCTGAACCCGTGTCCTTGGTGCGGTTCACCTTGATACGCCCCAAGGGCGGCAGGACCATGCTTTCGCCGGCTTCCAGCGCATCCCCCAGAACTCTCAGCGTTGCCTCGACCACCGGCCTGACGCCCGGTTTCTTGCCGCCAGAGATCAAAACCACGCGGTCAATGAAATCCTTGAGCTTGATCGTCAGGGCCGGGCCTGCGTTGGCGATGATGTCAACCGGTGCATCATTCTTGTCTGGAGGAGCGCTTTTGACAGGTCGCGGGGTTTTTTCCTGAATCATGAGTGTGGTCCTTCCCTGGCGGCTCAAGGCAGCAACCTACGCAGGTTTTGGAAACAACGCCACGGCCAGATTGACCGACCCAACGGCGAACCGGGCTTATACCCACCTTCCCAAAGGAAAGGGCGCGCCCTGAAGGCGCGCCCGGTCCATTTGGGTGGCCGTCAGTGGGCGACTGCGCCTGACGCTTCAGCCTTATCCGCCAGAACCGCCTTGGCGGCCGCTTCCTCGGCTTCTTCATCCCATTTGATCGGCTCTGGCGCGCGCACCAATGCCAACCGCAACACTTCGCGGACGTTCGAGACCGGAATGATCTGCAGGCCAGCTTTCACGTTGTCGGGGATCTCGGTCAGATCCTTGGCGTTTTCTTCGGGGATCAGCACGGTCTTGATGCCGCCCCGAAGGGCCGCCAGCAGCTTTTCCTTCAAACCACCAATCGCCAGAACATTGCCGCGCAGGGTCACTTCGCCGGTCATGGCGATGTCTTTCTTGACCGGAATGCCGGTCAGAACCGAAACGATAGACGTCACCATGCCGACACCTGCCGATGGCCCGTCCTTGGGGGTTGCGCCTTCGGGAACATGGACGTGGATATCAATCTTTTCAAACACCGGCGGTTTGACCCCGATGTCCGGGCTGATCGAGCGCACAAAGCTTGACGCCGCCTCGATGGACTCCTTCATCACATCGCCCAGCTTGCCGGTGGTCTTCATGCGGCCCTTGCCGGGCAGCTTCAGCGCTTCGATCGACAACAGCTCGCCGCCGACGGATGTCCAAGCCAGACCGGTGACAACCCCGACCTGATCTTCGGCTTCGGCCAGACCGTAGCGGAAGCGTTTCACCCCAAGGAAATCTTCCAGCGTTTCCGGCGTCACTTCGACCTTTGCCACATCCTTGCGAATGATCCGGGTCAAAGCCTTGCGCGCCAGTTTCGAGATTTCACGCTCAAGGTTCCGTACGCCCGCTTCCCGGGTATAGGTGCGGATGATTTCCTTCAGCGCCGCGTCGCTCAAGGCAAATTCACCCTTCTTCAACCCATGGTTCTTGATCTGCTTGGGGATCAGATGCTGAAGTGCGATTTCCTGCTTTTCATCCTCGGTGTAACCCGCCAGCGGAATGATCTCCATCCGGTCCAGCAGCGGCCCCGGCATGTTGTAGGTGTTGGCGGTGGTCAGGAACATGACGTCCGAAAGATCATATTCCACTTCCAGATAGTGGTCGGTGAAGGTCGAGTTTTGTTCCGGGTCCAGCACCTCAAGCATGGCGCTGGCCGGATCGCCGCGGAAATCCTGACCCATCTTGTCGATTTCATCAAGCAAGATCAGTGGATTGGTGGTTTTCGCTTTTTTCAGCGCCTGGATGATCTTGCCGGGCATCGAGCCGATATAGGTGCGCCGGTGGCCGCGGATTTCGGATTCGTCGCGCACCCCGCCAAGGCTGATGCGGATGAATTCGCGCCCCGTGGCTTTCGCCACCGACTTGCCAAGCGAGGTCTTGCCGACACCCGGAGGCCCGACAAGGCAGAGGATCGGCCCCTTCATCTTCTGGCTGCGCTGCTGCACGGCCAGATATTCGACGATGCGTTCCTTGACCTTTTCCAGCCCGTAATGGTCGTCGTCCAGCACCTTCTGCGCGGCGCGCAGGTCTTTCTTGACGCGGGATTTGACCCCCCAAGGCAAGGCCAGCAGCCAATCCAGATAGTTGCGCACCACCGTGGCTTCCGCCGACATCGGCGACATGGATTTGAGCTTTTTCAGCTCGGCTTCGGCCTTGTCGCGGGCTTCTTTGGAAAACTTGGTTTTTTCGATCTTTTCGGTCAGCTCGTTCAGCTCGTTCTGGCCTTCTTCGCCGTCGCCAAGCTCCCGCTGAATGGCCTTCATCTGCTCATTCAGGTAATATTCGCGCTGGGTCTTCTCCATCTGGTTCTTGACGCGCGACTTGATCTTCTTCTCGACATGCAGAACCGACATTTCCCCCTGCATCAGGCCAAAGACTTTCTCCAGACGTTCGCCCACATCGAGGGTTTCCAAAAGCTCCTGCTTTTGACCAACCTCAACACCCAGATGGCCCGACACCAGATCGGCTAATTTTGCCGGCTCGCGGGTTTCAGAAACCGCTGAAAGCGCTTCTTCGGGAACGTTTTTCTTGACCTTGGCATATTTCTCGAATTCTTCGCCGACAGTGCGCAGCAATGCTTCGACGACATCGGGGTTGCCGGGCAGTTCCGTCAGCGGCTCGGCCAAAGCCTCAAAGAAATTCGCGTTTTCCACAAACTCGGTGATGCGCACACGCGAGCGGCCTTCGACCAGCACTTTCACGGTACCATCGGGCAGCTTCAACAGTTGCAGCACATTGGCCAGAACGCCATTGCGATAAATGCCGTCGGTTTTGGGGTCATCCACCGTCGGGTCAATCTGCGACGACAGCAGGATCTGGCGATCATCCTGCATCACCTCCTCCAACGCCCGTACCGACTTTTCGCGCCCAACGAACAGCGGCACGATCATGTGCGGGAAAACCACAATGTCGCGCAAAGGCAAAACCGGGTATTTATTGGCTAAAACGTCGTTCATTCTTGTTCCTTTCAAGCAGGAAAGCGCTGGCCCCGGCCGTCGGCAGCCCCGGCTTTCCCCGGATCAGGATTGGTATTTAGGCGCAGTGCTGCGCCACTTCAACCAGACCCACAACCGTTTGGGCGTGACAATGCCCCTCGCCCGAAGGCTGGGCAAGTGGGGTTTACAAACTTTCCTGCATTCGACGCGCAAATCCACACGCTGGCGGCCAGATTGTCGCCGCCAGCGCGCTTCTGGTGATCAGTGCTGCGTTGCCACAGCCCGAGACCTGTCGGCGGGCATGCTCAGCACCGCGTATCGCCGCCCATCGCCGGGGTTGTCATAGGGTTCGCCAATACGGTCTGCCTGCCAGCCCAGCTGCCGCAGCGCCCGCATCAGGGACAAGGGGGACAACGACATCAGTTCACTTGCACCATGACGACGCGCCACATCAGCCAAACCTTCAACAATCAGCGTCAGGCATTGCGAACGGTCGAGATGATTGTTGACTGATTCCGATATAACCAACCGGGTACATTCCCACACGCGCGGTGTCTGGATCTGTTCCGCCATGACCCCCGCCGGAATGTCGATCAGCTTTCCGGCAACAGCATCCCGCAGCATGTAGGTGTGTTGACCCCAAGATGATGTCGTTGGCATAGCTCGCGCCCCGCCGATCACCTTTCCGTCGCGCATGACCAAAGAATAATGGGCCAGTGGGTTGTCGTACTGGTCCATTTCAACGCTGTCGTTATGCGGGATATCCCAGCCCAACGTGTCGACGAAGAAGTGCTTCCGCAACCGGAGGTAATCGTAAAAGGCAGTCCCGAAACTATGTAGATCAGACAGATCAAACGTGATGTTATGCATGGTCGCCCCTCCTTATCAGGCCGGGGGATTAGACCATCAATAGAAACAATTAGTCACCCTATCGGAGAGTAAATAAGTCTTTACTCCTCCTCAGAGTGTGAAATAGCAGATGAGCCGCCTAAATCAGCCCGTAGCCGGCCGCCGCCGAAACGGCTTGACTGCCGGTCTTGGCGCCAAGTTTTGCCTTGGCATTCTTCAGGCGTTGCTTGACCGCCCCTTCGGAAACGCCCAACCGGTTGGCAATCTCTTTCACCAGCAATCCGTCGCGCACCATGCGCAGCGCCTCCAGTTCGGCGCGCGTAAGGTTGGTTGGTGGGGCGGTTGCCACGTGAAGGTCGTGAAGTATTTTTTGCAAACGATCAATTTCATCGTCGGTGAACTCGCGGTCCGGGCGCGCGAATGTGCCAAAACTGCGCTGCCCCTTCGGTCCCGGATCATCAAAGCTGATCGCTACGCCGTAGTGCAACCCAAACCCGGCAGCATCGGCCATAATACCGCGTGGGTCGGCAAGTTTGATCTGGCTCCACCGCACCGCGCCGGAGTTTTGATAAAGCCAATGCATGACCGGGTCAGCAAGCATATAGTTTTTTTGCGTATAGTGCTCGACCCAAGAGGTCGGCAGGGCGTTGTAGTCAGCCAAGGGAAAGGCGAAACCAATGCGCAGGGCAATGTAATATCCCGATGTGGCGAGGCTCGCAATTTCGCTGCCGGTGCGGGCCGCGGAGTCCGGATCGAGTTTTTCGCGGTGCAATGACAAGCCTTTTGCGTTCCATAGCCGGGATGTGCCAAGATGGCTTTATGTCAGTCTATCAGCTTCGATGGAAGAACTGAAAAAGTTGAGTGAGGTTGCCATGGATTCCACCGGTCAAATTTTGCGCCGCCTGCGCCAGCGAAGCCCGGCGGGATTTGCAATTGCGCTGCACGTCGAATTCACCACGCCGCGATACTTGTTTCAGGGCTACGATAAGGATTGGCTTGATCACTATTCCAGCAAGGGTCTGGTTATGCATGACCCGACCGTGCGCTGGGGCTTCGAGCACACCGGCAGTATCCGCTGGAGCGATCTGGCCGCCAACGATCCAATGGCGGTTCTGAGCCAGGCGGCGGAATACGGGCTGCGCTTTGGCTTGACGGTTGCGGTGAATACCAACGGCACGCGCAGCATCTCGAGCTTTGCGCGGCGCGATCGGGAAATGTCGGATCTGGATATTGCCGCAATCAGCGCCGATGTCGCAATGCTGCACAAAACCACGGTTAACCCGGCAGCTTTCACGCCCGCCACCCATGAAGCAATGCGCCAGTTGTCAATCTATCTGACGCACAGCTGATCACTGCGGCTCAATATCGCCCGCAGCCCGAAGCGCATGGAAGTCGCGCACAAAATCCTGCAACCTCCCGGCGGCGATTGCCGCGCGCAGCCCCTGCATCAATTCCTGATAATAATGCAGGTTGTGCCAGGTGATCAGCATCGACGATATGATCTCTCCGGCGCGGAATATGTGGTGCAGATAGGCGCGGCTGTAGCTGCGGCAGGCCGGACAGCCGCAATCTTCGTCCAGCGGCCGTGGATCATCCGCGTGGCGGGCGTTCTTGATGTTCACCACGCCGCGGCGGGTAAACGCCTGCCCGGTGCGTCCCGAGCGGGTGGGCAGCACGCAGTCCATCATGTCGATGCCACGTTCCACCGCGCCAACAATATCGTCTGGCTTGCCTACCCCCATCAGATAGCGGGGCTTGTCTTGCGGCAATATGCCGGGCGCATAGTCGAGGACAGAGAACATCATCTCCTGCCCCTCGCCCACCGCGAGGCCGCCGACAGCATAGCCATCAAAGCCGATCTCTTGCAGCTTCTGCGCGCTTTCCACCCGCTGATCGCGGTAGACGCTGCCCTGCTGAATGCCGAACAATGCATGACCAGGACGGTCGCCGAACGCCGCGCGCGACCGCGCCGCCCAGCGCATTGACATCTCCATCGACGCCCGCGCGACCTTTTCGTCGGCCGGAAAGGGCGTGCATTCGTCAAAACACATGACGATGTCGCTGCCAGAAACCGTTGAATCTCCATGCTGCGCTCAGGCGACAGCATGTGGTCTGACCCGTCTATATGCGACTTGAACCGCACCCCTGCCTCGGTCATCTTGCGCAAAGCCGCAAGGCTCATCACCTGAAAGCCGCCCGAATCCGTCAGGATCGGCCGGTCCCAGTTCATGAACCGATGCAGGCCACCAAGGGCCGCGATCCGTTCCGCTGTGGGGCGCAGCATCAGATGATAGGTGTTGCCCAACAAGATATCGGCGCCTGTGGCACGCACGCTTTCGGGCAGCATCGCCTTGACAGTGGCGGCGGTGCCCACCGGCATGAAGGCGGGGGTGCGAATATCGCCGCGCAGCGTGGAAATCACACCACTGCGCGCCCGCCCGTCGGTGGCATTGAGGCTGAAGGAAAATCTCTGTGTCATGGCGGCGGCTCATAGCGCAAGCCACTGCCCTTGGAAAGCCGACCCCGCAAATCGTCTGCGGCCGTTTGCAAATCCCCCGGCGGGCGATCAATTGCCCCTTGTCCCAGCGGGCGGCAGACAGCCCGAATTTGCGGCACTATCGCTGTGGCTCTGGACCTGCGCCCGGACATTCCCTATATATTCTCTCAGGAACTCCACGGGACGATCATGACCGCCGAATCCAAAGACCCGATCGAGGGTACGCCCCTCATCAAACCGTCCTCGACCGACCATCCGCTTTATGACAGCGTGGTCGAGGCCTGCCGTACGGTCTATGACCCGGAGATTCCCGTCAATGTCTATGATCTTGGACTTGTCTACACAATTGATATATCACCCGAAAACGCCGTCGAAGTGACCATGACCCTGACCGCCCCCGGCTGCCCGGTGGCCGGTGAAATGCCCGGTTGGGTGGCCAGCGCTATTGAGCCGGTAGACGGCGTGCGCGACGTCGAAGTGAAGATGACTTTCGATCCGCAATGGGGCATGGACATGATGTCGGACGAGGCGCGGTTGGAACTGGGGTTCATGTGAGTCTGTGGAGTTAAGCATTTTAGCTTGATTTTTACATTTTAAAGCCTTATAGCTTGATTTTATAAGATTAAGCCAAAGGCATTGATCATGGCAACCAAACCCCTGATCCCAGGAGCTATTCTAACAGGCGATCTTATTGGCTCGACCAAAGCCGGAGCCGAGGCTGTGGCCACCGCAATGTCGGCCTTATCAGAGGCCTGTATCGACATGGACCATTGGCCGGGCGGAGTTCCCTCCCGCTTCGTCCGCTATCGCGGTGATGGTTGGCAAGCAGCTGTCGCGCCTACTGGCCGCGCCCTGCGGGCCAGTCTGTATCTGATCGCCCGCCTGCGCGCAGCAGATGCAGGCCTTATGACCCGCATCGCCATTGGCCTGGGCCTCATTGACCGCGACGGACCTTTACCCGAGGCCCATGGCAAAACCTTCGAGGCTTCAGGCCACGCCCTTGATGCGCTTGGCCGAAGCGAACGGCTGGCCGTTGCAGGCGCAAACGCAACCTCGCTTCATCAAGCGATCATCGCCCTTCTTGATGAGCGCACAGCGCGGTGGAGCCGCGAGCAGGCAGAGGCAATGGCCCACTATCTTGCCCCTGACAGTTCGACGCTAACGGCTATTGCCGCAAAACTTGGTCTCTCGACACAAGCGGTTCACT
>JANMDM010000133.1:0-4562 GCA_031376305.1 Pseudomonadota bacterium
CGGGATGTGGAATGGACCGCCTCGGGGGCCGAAGCCGCTTTCAAGCATCTGTCGCGGGTCTGGCGTCTGGCGCATGAGGTGACAACGCGTGGCGCGGGCAATGCCTCCCATGACGACGCCCTGCTGCGGAGCATGCACAGGGCAGTCGCCGAAGTGACTGCCGGGATCGAGGGCTTTGCCTTCAACAAAGCCGTGGCCAAGCTTTACGAATTCACCAATAGCTTTTCGAAATCGGATGCGAGCGCCAGCGCGAAACGTCAGGCCATGCTGGTCATGGCGCAGCTGATGTCGCCGATGACGCCGCATCTGGCCGAAGAGATCTGGGCGATGCTGGGCGGCGCGGGCCTTGTCACCACCGCCCCGTGGCCCAAGGCCGATCCGATGATGCTGGTCGAGGACAGGGTGATTCTGCCAATCCAGATTAACGGCAAGCGGCGGGCGGAAATCAGCGTACCGAAAGACATGGCCGCGAACGAGGTTGAAAAGATCGTGCTGGCCGACGATGCTGTGATCAAGTTCCTGGCTGGCCAGCCGGTGAAAAAGCTGATCGTCGTACCGGGGCGTATCGTCAATGTGGTTGTCTGAGCGTCGCAAATTTCTGGGAATGATGGCCGCTCTGGCCAGCAGCTCATGCGGCTTTGTGCCCGCTTACGGACCAGGTGGACCGGCGGCGGATCTTTTGGGCAAGGTCATGGTCGATGACCCGTTTGACAAAAACAGCTTCGACCTTGTTGGGCGGCTGCAAGAACGGCTGGGGCGCAGCGACGTTGCGACCTACCGTTTGAGTTACACTATATCCACTGCGACCGTGGCGCTGGGCATTACCCAGTCAAACGTCATTACCCGGTACAATGTCACCGGAACGATCACTTATACGCTGCGCCAAATCAGCAGCGAAGCGGTTCTTGCTTCGGGGTCGGTGCGCAACTTTACCTCTTACTCGGCGTCGGGGACGGTGGTTTCCACGGCCGCATCGGAGCGCGATGCCTATCTGCGCCTGATGCGGATTCTGGCCGATCAGATCATGACCGAGCTTATCGCCGCTTCGACAGGCTGGCCTGCCCGATGAAGCTTTCGGGGTCTGCGGCGGCGCGTTACTTTGCCCGACCCGAATCTGGCCGCGCGGGCTTGTTGATCTATGGCGCCGACGCGATGCGCGTGGCGCTGAAGCGACAAGAGCTGATCGCGGCGCTGGTCGGCCCCGAAGGCGAGGCGGAAATGCGCCTGACCCGGATGTCGGCATCCGATCTGCGTAAAGATCCGGCTTTGGTGCAAGACGCATTGAAAGCGCAGGGCTTTTTTCCCGGTCCGCGCGTGGTTTTCGTCGAAGATGGAACCGACACACTGGCCCCAATCTTGCAAGAAGCCTTGGGCGAATGGCGCAACGGCGACGCGTCGTTGATCGTTACTGCCGGGAACTTGACCAAGGCTTCGGCCCTGAAGAAACTGTTTGAAGATCACCCAAGTGCCTATGCGGCTGGCATTTATGATGAGCCCCCGTCGCGCGAGGAAATCGAGGCAACGCTGGCTAAGGCGGGTTTGAAGGACATCGGCCGCGAGGCCATGGCCGATCTGACCGCGCTTGGCCGCGATCTTGATCCCGGTGACTTTCGCCAGACCATCGAAAAGATCGCGCTATACAAATTCGGCGACCGGTCGCCACTGACCCCGGCAGATGTTGCCGCCTGCGCGCCGGTGACGATCGAGGCCGATGTGGACGACGTGTTGCATGCCGTGGCCGAGGCGCAATCGGCTGCCGTCGGACCGCTGATCCGGCGGCTTGAAGGGCAAGGCATCGGTCCGGTGACACTGTGCATCGGCGCCCTGCGCCATTTCCGTACGCTGCACTCTGCGGCCTCCGCTCCCGGCGGCCCCGCCGAAGGCATCGCCCGCCTGCGACCGCCAGTCTTTGGCCCGCGCCGTGACCGGCTGCTGCGGCAAGCACAATCCTGGGGGATGCACCGGCTGGAAACCGCCCTAGGCATCCTGATCGACACTGACCTGATCTTGCGCTCCACCTCCCGCGCCCCGGCGATGGCGGTGATGGAGCGGGCTTTGATCCGGCTGGCGATGCTAAACCGCAAGTAGGCGGCGGCAACGGTTTCGCCCGCCCTCAAAAGTGCGCAGGCGCGGTTAATGGCGCCGGACAAGTGCTTGACCGCAACCTGCAGCTTTCGCACAAGCTGGCCAAGGGTCAGCCCCGGATCAAGATACAACTGGCGCGTATCCAAATGCGCAGCAAGCCTCTCGATAAGGGCGCCATCAAGTTCGGCATCAACAGCAACCCCTCGGGGCAGGGTGCGCCCCTGATATCCGGCGGATAGGCTTGCACCTGCCGCCGCCGGATATCATCCTGCCGCTGCATTTGCGTCGGAAAGCAGGTCAGCATGTACAAGGTTATCGGCACCGTCGAAAGCCGCGCCGGGCGCGTCATCTGGATGTTGGAAGAGATGGGGCTGCCGTTCGAACATATCGTGGCAAAGCCCCGATCAGAGGCGGCATTCGCCGTCAACCCCGCAGGCAAGGTGCCAGTTCTGATCGATGACGGTACGGCCATCACCGATTCGACTGCGATCATGCAATATCTGGCCGATAAGCACAGTCAGATGACCTATCCGGCCGGAACCTTGGAGCGCGCAAAGCAAGACAGTATGACCCACTTTCTGCTGGACGAACTCGACGCGGCCCTTTGGACTGCCGCGCGCCACAGCTTCGTTCTGCCCGCCGAGATGCGGGTTCCGGCAATCAAAGACACGCTCAAATGGGAATTCGCGCGCAGCTTGAAGATTTTGGATGGCCGCATGGGCGACGGGCCTTTTGTGACAGGTGCGCAAATGACCGTGCCGGACATTATCCTGACCGAGTGCCTTGGATGGGCCGAGGCGGCGCGGTTCCCGCTGGCCGAACGCCGGCTTACCGACTATCTGGGGCGCATGCGGGCGCGCCCCGCCTTTGGGCGCGCAATGGCGCGCTGATGCACCGGGACAAAGGCCAGAGCTATGGAATTCACCCGCGATCAGGCTGATACGCTGGACACGATATTGCGCTGGCGCCGCGACATGCGGCATTTCCGCACCGATCAGATCCCCGAAGGGCTTATGGACCGGTTGCGGGTCGCGATGGACTACGCGCCGTCGGTCGGCAATGCCCGGCCCTGGCGGGTGATCCGGGTGCGGGATGCAGGCTTGCGCGACGCGGTCAGGCACGAATTTCAACGCTGCAATGACATAGCCTCGGCCGAATATGATACCCCGACGCAAAGTGAATACATGCGGTTGAAGTTGGCGGGACTGGACGCGGCGCCAGAACATCTGGCGGTTTTCACCGTGACTGACCCTGCCGAGGGGCGCGGCCTTGGCCGCCGCACCATTCCCGAAACGCTGCGCCAATCGACCGCTATGGCCATCCACACCCTTTGGCTGGCGGCGCGGGCCGAAAACCTGGGGCTTGGCATGGTTTCGATCCTTGAGCCACTGGCTTTGGAGCGCTTGTTTTCGGTGCCGGAAGGATGGGAGTTCAGCGCTTATCTTTGCCTTGGCTGGCCAGAGTTTCTGGACGATACGCCACTATTGCACCGCAGCGGCTGGCAAGAAAACCGGGCGACCGTGTGGGAGGAGCGCTAAGCGGCGGTTTGTTTACGCAAAGGCGCATGGGTTAGCGGGCAAGAGCCAGAATGCCCGCCACATCCAGATGCGTTTCCATATGGTCGGCAAGCGCGTCGAGGGTTTTCTCAACGCTGGCGCTATAAGAAATGCTTGAGGGGACCCCAAGCGATTTCAGAAAGGCGGCGCGAAAGGCATCGCCGGAAAACATGCCGTGCAGATAGCTGCCCATGATCCGGCCATCAGGCGACACCGCGCCCTCAGGCTGGCCGCCCATGTCGGCAAAGGGGCGGGCGCGGGCAGGGCCTTCGGTTCGGCCGATATGTATCTCATAGCCTTGCATCGGCGTGCCGCTGGCGGCATGAATGGCGCTGGTTCGGGTCAGGCGTTTGTCCGAGGTCATCAAAGTGTCGATGTCCAGAAGCCCGAGGCCCGGAGTTTCACCAGGCAGTCCCTCGATGCCGTCAGGATCGCGGACAGAATGGCCCAGCATCTGATAGCCGCCACAAATCCCAAGCACATGACCACCACGCCGCACATGGGCCTTAAGGTCAATCTCCCAGCCTTGCTGGCGCAGATAGGCCAGATCGCCGCGTGTCGATTTTGATCCGGGGATAATGACCAAATTGGTATCGCCGGGGATCGGCTCGCCCGCACGGATCATTGTAAGACTGACCGCAGGTTCCATTTGCAGGGGGTCGAGATCATCAAAATTGGCGATGCGCGACAAGGTCAGGCAAGCGATTTTCAGCGTGCCTGACCCCCCCCCGCTTCGCAAATCAAGCGCATCTTCTGCCGGAAGCCGCGCGGCATCGGCGAAAAACGGCAAGACGCCAAAACCGCGCCACCCCGTGCGTTCCACAATCAGCCGATAGCCGTCGTCAAACAGCGCGGGGTCGCCGCGGAATTTGTTGATCACGAACCCAACGATCATCGCCGCATCGGCCGGATCAAGTACGG
>JANMDM010000135.1:0-6843 GCA_031376305.1 Pseudomonadota bacterium
GATTTCTTCCTGTGCCTCCCGAAGGGCAGTGGCGACCACGCTATGATCGGCTTCTTCGACTTTGCCGCCCGGAAAAGCGATCTGGCCGGGGTGGTGCTTCAGATGCGAGGCGCGTTTGGTCAGGATCACCCGCAACCCGTCGGGGCCGGATTCAAACGCAACCAATACGGCGGCGGGGCGCAGGGTGCGGCGGTTTGCCCGCACGCTATCAGGGTTCAGGTCAAAGTCGGACGTGGGTCGCCCCGGCTTTGTCAGCGCGTTCAGAATCGCGGCGTATGGATCAGGATCCGGCACCTGCATCCTCCACGTCACTTTCCTTTGCCTCGAACCCCAGTGTTTTAGGGTCGAATTCGTAATGCGCGCCGCAAAATTGACAATCGGCGGTGACGATGCCCATCTCGGTGGTCATCGAGGCAATATCCTTGGCCGAATAAATCGACAGGCTTTGTCGCACCTTGTCAGGCGAGCAGGTGCAGCCGAATTGCACCGGCTGCGCGTCAAAGACCCTTGGGCCTTCTTCGTGGAAAAGCCGGACCAACAGCTCGATGGGTTGTACGGTTGGGCCGATCAGCTCCAGTTCTTCGACGGTGTCCAAAAGCACATTGGCGCGAGCCCAGTTTTCACCCTCTTCGCCGTCGAGGATATCGGCTGGCGCCAGCAAGCCGCCTTCCCCGCTGCCGCCATCGGCGGCGGCAATAGGTGAGGCTTTTGGCATGTGCTGCAACATGATCCCGCCTGCACGCCAGCGTTCATCGGCACCCTTCAGACGCGAGCGGCCCAAGGACAGTTCGAAACGGGTCGGCAATTGCTCTGATTGCGCAAAATACGTCTCTGCACAGGCAGAAAGCGAGCCGCCGGACAAAGGCGTGATCCCCTGATAGGGCACTGTCCCTTCGCCCTGATCCAGCAAGATGGCGAAATAGCCGCTGCCAATCAAATCAAAGGGAATCGCGTCTGCATCAATGCGTTCCGGGTCGAACGATGCCCAGGCCCGGAGCTTTGCCGATGCGCCTTCGGCCTCGGGGGCGTAGTAGTCCGTTGCAATGATTCTGACCGGTCCATTGCCCCGAATTTGCAGCGACAGCTTCCAGCGCAGCTTCATCGTCTGGCCGATAAGCGCCGTCAAAAGCGTGGCCTCCGCCACCAGCGCCTCGACAAGAGCGGGATAGTTATGTTGGCGCAAGATACGCGCAAGCGTTCCGTCAAGCCGCGCGACGCGTCCACGAATATCCGAAAGGTCAAGCTGGAACGGCAAGACAGTATCATCCCAGGCGATTTGCGGAGCTGTGGTCATGGGCTTTCCTTGTGGCGCGGGCCTTGGCATACCGTTTGCCGAGGCGAACGGCAACCAACCACCGAAGGGCATGGCAGTGATCAGACGATTCGGTGAACGGGTGGTGGCGGGGCAAAAGTATCGTCCCAGGCCGGGGGCTTATGCGGTGCTGCGGCTGGGCAGCGACGTGCTGTTAACCTATCAGGGTGCGCCGCACTTCGAATTGCAGTTACCCGGCGGCGGCATAGACGCGGGCGAATCGCCCTTGCAGGCGTTGCACCGTGAAGTCTTTGAGGAAACCGGCTGGTCGATCACCGCGCCGCGCAAGATCGGGGCGTTCCGGCGATTTGCCTATATGCCGGAGTATGACAAATGGGCTGAAAAAATTGGCCATATCTATTGTGCCCGCCCAGTGCGCAGGCTTGGTCCGCCCTGCGAAAACGGCCATACGGCCGTCTGGCTGCCGGCCAAGGATGCCGTCGGGATGATCGGAAATGACGCTGATCGGCACTTTCTAAAACTGGCGTTTGGGCTGGCCTAGCCGACGTTTTCCTTTGGCCCGTCGAATTCGAAAAATACACCCGATACATCGTCGTCAAATTCGCCGTTCGTATAAGCGTTCAGATGCCAGTAGAGCGCTTCAAGAAAAGCGGCGCCTTTCAGCCCAGCACAGCGCGACATGAGATTGGTCAAGCCGTCTTGCCCAAGTTGTTCGCCAGTTGCATCTGCCGCTTCGGTGATGCCGTCGGACATCAGGAACAGACGATCACCGGGCATCAGGCAGGTTTCGATACGCTCGTAAGTGGCACCTTCGATCAGGCCGATAGGCATACCGCCGGTGCCAAGATATTCCACGCTGCCATCTGCCCGCAGCACAGCGGGATGTGGGTGCCCCGCCTGTACCAATTCAACCCGGCCGGAAATCAGATCAACATCTGCATAGGCCAGCGTGAAGTAGTTTTCTGTCTGCATTTCCTTCAACACGATACGGTTCAACGCTTCGGCCAGGTCTTCGGGCGGCCTTGCGTCATAGATACCAAAATCGGTTAAAATCAGCGCAATGTTCTGTTCAGGTGAATTGCCCGAAAGGTATCCTGCCAGGCGTGCGGTCATCAGGGCCGAAGTGATGCCATGTCCGGATACGTCAATTGCAAAAAACCCAACGCGGCGCGCGGTAATCGGAAAGAAGCCGACCAAGTCACCGCCAACATGGCCTGAGGGGCGCAAAAGCAGGTTAACTTCGGCATTGCCGAAGCTACGCTGGCGTTCACGCACCAAGCTTTGTTGCAGCTTTTTCGCCTCCATCAGATCGCGGTCGATGGAATCGTAAAGCCCCTGAATTTCGGTTAAAGTTGAGGATAGAAGGCGGTTTTTCTCCTTCATCTCCCGCTCCATCCGCAAAATACGCTTGCCCGCCGTGATGCGGGCGCGCAATTCGTCGCCGCTGACAGGTTTCGTCAAAAAATCGTCGGCACCCAGGTCGAGCCCATGGGCGATTTCCGCTGTTTCGTTTTTGGAGGTCAGAAGGATGAAATAGGTGTAATTTTCGCGCCCCAGCTCACGTAGTCTTCGACACAGATCAAGACCAGTCATCCCGGTCATCATCCAATCTGAGATGATGAGATCAGGTTGGTATTTCTCCAATAATTCGAGCGCTTCTTCGGCAGAGGCGGCTTCGATGACGGCATAACCGGCACGCGCCAACTGCGAGCCCAGAATCTTGCGCTGCACCCGGCTGTCATCGACAACCATAATCAGACCCAGAGCTTCGTCAGCCCCGGCATTTGGTTCCCGGATATCTTCTGCGTGGCGTGCAAGCACGAAATAGCCCCAGTTCAGTCATTTAACCCTGCTCAGTCAGCTAACCTTACCGGGGTTAAGACGAATTGAACGGGCTTTGGCCTATCGCGCCCCCGAAGTTTAACCGATCAGCAAGTTTCGCAGCCTAGTGTTTGGCTTGGGACAGGGTTTGTGGTGGTGGATGCGATGATTGACTGGGCGCGTGTGGACGAATTGTGCCACGAAATTGGCTTCGATGGCTTTGCCGAGGTGGTGGAGCTGTTTTTGGATGAGGTGGAAGATGTGGTGATGCGTCTGGGTTCCGCCCCTAATCCGGTAAACTATGAACAGGATCTTCATTTTCTGAAGGGCAGTGCGTGGAACCTTGGGTTCACCGACTTTGGTGCCTTGTGCCAAGATGGTGAGCGTAAAGCGGCAGGGGGTCAGGCCGACAGTGTCGATATTCGCGCCGTGATCCGCAGTTACGGGGCCTCAAAAGCCGTGTTTATGGACGGGCTTGCGCAAATAGCAGAGGGGCGGGCGCCGAACGCCGCCTAAACCAGGAATTCGGCCAAGGCCTCGTCTTCGGTGATATCGCGGAAGGCAAACCCCGCGGCATCCAGCTTTTCGGTGAAGGCGGTGAAGCTTTCGGCTTGTTTCGTCTCGATTCCAATCAAGACCGAGCCGAAGTTGCGTGCGGATTTCTTCAGGTATTCAAACCGCGCGATATCGTCGTTTGGGCCAAGCATTGCCAAAAATTCGCGCAAGGCACCGGGGCGCTGCGGCATGCGCAGGATGAAGTATTTCTTCAATCCGGCAAAGCGCTGGGCGCGTTCCTTGACTTCGGGCAGGCGCTCGAAATCGAAATTACCGCCCGAGGTAACGCAGACCACGGTTTTGCCCCGGATCACTTCGGCCAGACTAGGCAGCACATCGACCGACAGGGCGCCGGCCGGCTCCAGAACGATGCCTTCGACATTGAGCATTTCCAGCATGGTGATGCAGATGCGATCTTCGGGGGCCAGCAGTATCTGGTCGGGGCGCAAATGGCGTAACCGTTCAAAAGTCAGGCTGCCGATCCGCGCCACCGCAGCGCCATCGACGAAGTTGTTTACACGCTTCAACGTTACCGCGTCGCCTGCCGCAATGGCCGCAGTCAGGCTGGCGCCGCCCGCCGGTTCAACATAGCGAAAATCCGTGGATGGCGCGCATTCCGCGAACAAGGTGGTGACACCTGCTGACAAACCGCCGCCGCCAACCGGCAAGATCACCAGATCGGGCGGTGTGTCCAACTGCTCAAGGATCTCGACCGCGACGCTGGCCTGCCCGATGATCACGTCGGGGTCGTCGAAGGGCGAGAGGAAATGCGCACCCACCGCCGTGCAATGCGCTTGCGCGGCGGCAAGTGTGCGGTCGAAATAGTCGCCCGTCAGTTGAATTTCGACACTATTGCCGCCAAAAGTGCGGGTTTTGTCGATCTTTTGCTGCGGCGTTGTCACCGGCATGAAGATCGTGCCTTTGACGCCGAAGTGGCGACAGGCATAGGCCACGCCCTGCGCATGGTTCCCGGCACTGGCGCAGACAAAGGTCCGCTGTCCGGCGGCAATTGCCTTGCGCATCGCGGTAAAGGCCCCGCGCAGTTTGTAGCTGCGCACCGGTGTCAGATCTTCGCGCTTAAGATAGATTTGCGCGCCATAGCGTTGCGACAAGTGATCGTTCAGTTGCAAAGGTGTCGGATCGAACAACTCTCGCAGAGCTTCGGTGGCGGCGCGGGCGTTTTGAGCAAATTCTGTCATGGCAAAGCTCTGCGGTTCCTTCGACATAAAGGCAAGGGGCTTGCAGTCAAATCAGGTCTTGGGGCGGCGGACCGCGTGGCTGGCAAACTGGGAACGCAACAGTTGCAACAGGCGGCGGTGCATAGGGCGGTGGCGGTTGCGCAGGTGCATGCCCGCGAAAACCGTTTGTGGAATGATCGGCGCATCGGCGACCATTTGGCACAGACCGGCGGCCACCATTTCCTTGGCCATCTCTTCGATCACATAGGCCGCCCCGCCAAGCGAGGTCATCAACCCGGCCACTGCCGTGCTTTGCCCGCTGGAAATCGTAGCCCCAGCGAAAGCCGGATGCAGATCGGCGTGGGCCTGGGCAAAGGCTGGCGAAAAATTGGTCAGGATATAGCTTTCGGGCTGAACCTCCGCCATCCGATCGGCGTCCGTTGAAACCATCCGGTAGCTGATTTCACCCAAGGTCTCATAATAGATATCTGGGTGCATCCGCGCCGAATACATCATCGCAAAGTCCAGGGCCCCGATTAGCAGATCAGAAGACATGGCGGGGGAATAGTCCGCCTCGATATAGAATGCCGTGTCGGGCAAGGCGGCGCGGAAATCCCGCACCCAGCCGCCGATCAGATTGCCGGTCAGATCGTGCTGCATGCCGATGCGCAGCGTCATCGCCGATGTGCCCGCCATTCGCGTCGCATGCACCGCCTCGGCCCAGGAATGGCGCAGGGCGCGGGCATGGGGCTCAAACTTCAAGCCTTCGACCGTCAGTTGCGTGCCCGCCCGCGACCGGGTGAACAGCGTGCGGCCAAGGATCGCTTCCAGCGCCAGCACGCGGCCAGAAATGGTGGATTGGGTGACACCCAGCTTTTCTGCCGTGCGGTTGAAGCTGCGGGTGTCGCACAGGTCAAGGAATGTGTCGATCTGTTCGATCTGCATGGGAAGCTCCTAATCGGAATTTCCGATCAATAGACCGGCCTTGCACGAATTGAAACTCTGCTCATGGACGAGGATAATCCGCCCGGAATGAATACGGGGACGAAGATGAGTGAATTTCCTTCGACGGCACGCGTGGTCATCATCGGCGGCGGCGCGGTTGGCGTGTCATCGCTCTATCATCTGGCCAAAGCCGGCTGGACCGATTGCGTGCTTTTGGAGAAGAACGAGCTGACGGCGGGGTCAACCTGGCATGCGGCCGGGAACGTGCCGACTTTTTCCACCTCGTGGTCCCTGATGAACCTGCAGCGCTACTCGACCGAGCTTTACCGGGGTCTGGGGGCAGCGGTCGATTATCCGATAAACTACCATGTCACCGGGTCGGTGCGTCTGGCGCATACTAAGGAACGCATGCAGGAATTTGAGCGCGCCAAAGGTATGGGCCGCTATCAGGGCATGGCACTGGAAGTGCTGGGCGTCGATGAGATCAGGTCGAAGTATCCCTTCCTTGAAACCCACGGGCTGGAAGGCGCGCTTTACGATCCCGCCGATGGCGATATTGATCCCGCGCAGTTGACGCAGGCGCTTGCCAAGGGTGCGCGCGATCTGGGTGCCACGATTTTGCGGTTCACCCCCGCCACTGGCGTGAGCCGCGATGGCGGTGATTGGATCGTTCATACCGAAAAGGGCGATATCCGCTGCGAGATTGTGGTGAACGCGGCGGGCTACTACGCGCAAAAGGTCGGCGAGTGGTTTAAGCCTTACGGTGGTCGCACCGTGCCGATGATGGTGATGAGCCACCAGTATCTGTTGTCTGAACCCGTGGCCGAGATCGAGGCGTGGTCGAAGGAGGCCGGTCACAAGCTGCCGCTGCTGCGCGACGTCGATAGTTCCTACTACCTGCGGCAGGAAAAGACCGGCTTCAACCTTGGCCCCTATGAGCGTAACTGCAAGGCGCATTGGGTGGACCCGTCGGACCCGTTCCCCGAAGATTTCAGCTTCCAGCTGTTCCCCGACGATCTGGATCGTCTGGAATGGTATATCGAAGATGCGATGGCCCGTGTGCCGCTGCTG
>JANMDM010000145.1:0-3355 GCA_031376305.1 Pseudomonadota bacterium
TGGAAGCTGGCGGCAAGGATCAGGATCGAGGCGTTGATCAAGAGTGCGAAGGTCAGCGCCAGCGTCGAATCAAAGGTAGCGTAATTCAGGGCCTGACGCTTTTCCGGCAGAGTGTCGCCATAAGCGCGGGTCTGGACGATGGCCGAATGCAGATAAAGGTTATGGGGCATGACCGTGGCGCCCAAAATCCCCAGGGCAAGGTAAAGCATTTGCGGGTTCTTGACGATTTCGACGGTGGGGGCAAAGCCACGGATGACGCCGCCCCAATCGGGGTCGGCCATGGCAATCTGGATGGCGAAACACACGGCGATGACGCCCAGAAGCGTGATGATGAAGGCTTCCAGCCAGCGGAACCCCTTTTTCTGCAACCACAGGATCAGGAACACATCAAGGGCCGTCAGGATCACGCCCAGTTCCAGCGGGATACCGAACAAGAGGTTCAGGCCGATGGCGGTGCCGATCACCTCGGCGATGTCAGTGGCGATGATCGCCAGTTCGGCCAGTGCCCACAACGGCAGGGCGACAGCGCGGGGAAAGGCATCGCGGCAGGCTTGGGCAAGGTCGCGGCCGGTGGCGATGGCAAGGCGCGCGCACAAGGATTGCAGCACGATGGCCATGATGTTCGAGACAAGCGCCACGACCAGAAGCGTATAGCCGAATTTTGACCCGCCGGCGAGGCTGGTGGCCCAGTTGCCGGGGTCCATATAGCCCACCGCAACCATATAGCCCGGCCCCATGAAGGCGGCGATCCGGCGCCAGGTGCCTGCGGGCAATGCGACCGACCGGTGGACATCGGCAAGGGCCGCATCGCCACGGTTACGGCGCCAGCTCGGCGAGGGTGCGGCGGCGTTGAGAGCAGAAAGACTGAAGGTATCGGGCATGATTTCTTTTTTGATAATGAGAACCATTCGCAAATTAGAATGCGGCGCGCGGCAAGTCAAGCCTTGGCGTTTGCCCACCAAAAATGGCCGCTTAACGCCGCGTTAACCCATTCCCGGCAAGGTTACGCAAAGCTGAATGCCGCGGACGCGGGGAGATGAGCCGATGAGTTTGCGACTGGTGCTGGGCTTGAGTATTGCGCTGAGCGGTGCGGTCGGGGCCGAGGAAACTGCTGTTAAGCAGCCGAATGCCGATGCGGTCGTCTTGGCCAAAAATCTGCCCGAGGCGGTTTTGAAACGGCTCAGGCGCTACCCTGCTTCGTTCATTGCCGCAGCGGCGGATGCGATTTTGACCTATGGCGGCAAGGCCGGGCTGGATGCCGGGGCGATAGACCGGCTGATTGCCATTGACCGGGCCAAAGTGCGGGCGCGCGAAATCGAGCGGCTGTTGCGGGCGGACTTGGACAATGATCTGCTGATCAGCAAGGCGGAATTCGATATTTTGGTCGCAGTGACCTCCGCAGGATCCAAAGGCAAACTTGACCTTGCCTGGCGGCAGGCCGACCAGAATGCAAATCGCAGTGTCGATACCAAAGAGCTGAACGCCTACGCGCAGAGCATCGCGGTGTCGGAGGTTTCGGATCTCGATGTCGATGGCTGGCGCGCGCTTTTGCACTTTGATCTGGATGCCAGCGGGTTTGTCGAGATTGGCGAAGTGATCGCAGCGGTGGCCGCCTTGCAAACCGTGGATCTGACCTTGGTGCGCAAGGAGATATAGCGGTTGGCGCGGGTCTGACCGCTAAAGGATGGGGTAAATAGCCGAGATGGCCGCAAATGCCCCTCGCCGGATGCATGGAAATTTCCTATAAGCGGGGCGCGCCAGTCAGGAGACCCGCCGATGCCAACCGAACTTTCCCCCGCCGACATGGCCAAACGCGCCGCGGCCCGGCGCGCGGTCGATTTTGTGCAAGACGGGATGCGGCTGGGGCTTGGCACCGGCTCGACCGCGGCGTTCATGGTCAAACGTCTGGGCGAGCGGGTGCGGGACGAAGGGCTGCGGGTCATGGGGGTGCCAACCTCGTCGCGCACGGCGGCGATGGCGCGCGACGAAGGCATTCGCGTGGTGACGCTGGACGAGGCGAAATGGCTGGACATAACCATTGACGGCGCCGATGAGTTTGATCCCGAACTGAACCTGATCAAAGGCGGCGGCGGCGCGCATCTTCAAGAAAAGATCGTGGCGACGGCGTCGGACCGGATGATCGTCATCACCGATGCGGCCAAGCGGGTGGATCAGTTGGGGATGTTCCCGCTGCCAGTCGAGGTGATCCGTTTTGGCTGGCAGACAACGCGGGTGTTGCTGGAGGAACTTATCGCCTCGGTCGGGATGCCGGGGCGCGAGGTGACCTTGCGGATGAACGGCGACAAAGCCTTTGTCTCGGATGAGGGGAACTACATTCTTGATCTGCATCTGAAACGCATCGCCAACAGCCGCCAACTGGCGCTGGTGCTTAATCAGGTGCCGGGCGTGGTTGAAAACGGGCTTTTCATAGATATTTGTGATCTGGTGATCGTCGGCCACGCCGATGGCAGCGCCGATCTGATCGAAGCGCAGGCCGGCACGGTGGCGGCGATGCAGGCGGTGCATGTGGCCAAGGACAATCTTTTCGCCAATATCGGCGACTGAACCGGCGGATCACCCCACCAATGACGGCGGGTAGCGAAAGGTGGGGGAAATGGCATTCGACTACGATCTGTTCGTGATCGGCGGTGGGTCTGGCGGTGTGCGCGCGGCACGGATTGCTGCGGGCGAGCATGGCGCCAAAGTGGCTTTGGCCGAAGAAGACCGCATGGGCGGAACCTGCGTAATCCGGGGATGTGTACCGAAAAAGCTGATGGTCTTCGCCTCATCCTATGCAGGCGCGATGGAAGATGCGCGGGCTTATGGTTGGGATGTAACGGTTGGTGCGTTCGACTGGCAGGCTTTTCGCGTGAAGCTGGACGCCGAGTTGGACCGGTTGGAAGCGGCCTATCGCAGCGGGCTGAAACACGCGGGCGTCACGGTGTTCAATGCCCGTGCCGTGGTCGAAGATGCCCACACCGTGCGGCTGGCTTCGGGCGAGCGGATCAGCGCCAAACATATTCTGGTGGCGACCGGCGGGCACCCTTATGTGCCCGAAACAGCCCAGGCAGCGGGGGCGCTGAGCTCGAACGACATTTTCAAGCTGGAGGCTTTGCCGAAATCGGTTCTGATCGTCGGCGGCGGGTTTATTGCCTGTGAATTCGCCTGCATCCTCAATGGCATGGGGGTTGAGGTCACGCAGTATTACCGCAGCCAGCAGATTTTGCGCGGCTTTGACGACGAAGCGCGGGGTTTGGTCGCCGACCAGATGCGGGCGGCGGGGATCAGGCTTTTGGTTGGCACCGATGTTGCTGAACTGCGCACCGATGTCGGCGGCACCTGGGTGCGGTCAACC
>JANMDM010000186.1:0-4013 GCA_031376305.1 Pseudomonadota bacterium
CCGGTGCCGACGAAGCTGGCGATCAGCAGGGCGGCGGGCAGGGCATTGGCCACAGGGTCGGCAAAAGCAAAGCCCAAGGGTACAAGGGCGTAAAACAGGAAATCGAAGGCGATGTCGATGAATGCCCCGCGGTCGGTCGCCCCCGTCAGGCGGGCAACCGCACCATCCAGCCCGTCGGAAATCCGATTTGCCGCAATCAAGATCAGCGCCGCTGTGAACCAGCCAAGCGTCAGACAGCCGAAAGCCAAAACGCCGACGGCAAAGCCCGCGATCGAAATCTGATCCGCCGTGGCCCCCATGGCCACCAGCCCGCGCGCTGCCGGTGCAAGAAGCACCCGCTGCACTGGCATGAGAAAACGGTCGATCATCGTCTAACCCCGGCGCCAGCGGTGAAAACGTTCAAGAAATTGCAACGTACGCGGATTCACATGAGCCTTTTTCCACTCGCCCGCCACGTATTTATTCGCTTCGGACAGGGTCGGGTAGCTGTGGATGGTGCCGAGGATCTTGTTCAATCCCAGCCCATGTTTCATCGCCAGCACGAATTCTGCCAAAAGATCGCCGCCATGCTCACCTACGATGGTCACGCCCAGGATCTTGTCCTTGCCCGGCACCGTAAGAACCTTGACGAACCCATGCGCGGTGCCATCGGCGATCGCCCGGTCCAGATCGTCGATGCCGTAGCGCGTGACCTCGTACGGGATGCCCTTTTCGCGGGCCTCGGCCTCGCTCAGACCCACACGAGCCACTTCGGGGTCAAGGAAAGTCACCCAAGGGATCACCCGATAATCGGCCTTGAACCGCTTGACCATGCCAAAGAGCGCATTGACCGAAGCGAACCAGGCCTGATGGGCGGCGGTGTGGGTGAACTGATAAGGGCCAGCCACATCGCCTGCGGCGTAGATATTGGGGTAGATGGTTTCCAGATAATCGTTGGTGTCGACCACGCGCTTGGCGGGGATGCCCAAGTCTTCAAGCCCGAAGCCGGTCAGGCGGGCGGCACGGCCGACGGCGACGATCAGGTCATCGAAGACGATGCGGTGGGTATTGCCATTGGCCTCGACCTCGATCCACTTTTCGCCATTGGTGAGGCCGCAAGCGACGGCTCTGTGGCCGGTCAGCACCGAAACCCCGTCAGCCTCCAAGGCAGCGCGGGCGAGGGCCGAAACCTCCTCATCTTCACGGATCAGGATACGGGGGGCCATTTCGATCTGGGAGACAGCCGAGCCAAGTCGTGCGAAGCTTTGCGCCAACTCCGATCCGACCGGCCCACCGCCCAATACCACCAGCCGCTTAGGGGTTGCGTCACGCAGCGCAAGAACGTCCCACATGGTGTCCGAGGTCAGGTAGCCCACCTGATCCAGCCCCGGCAGCGGCGGCACGAAAGGCGCGGCCCCGGTGGCAAGGATGATCGCGCGCGTGGTCAGCCGGGTTTTGGCGCCATTGGTCAGGGTTACTTCGACAGTCCAGGGATCAAGGAGGCGCGCGTGGCCAGACAGAACCTCAACGCCCAGCCCCTGATACCGCTCGACAGAGTCGTGGGGGGCAATGGCGGAGATAACGTCGTGGATGCGTGTGAAAATCTTTCGGAAGGAAAAGCTGGGCGCCAAGGCGCTAAGGCCATAGCGGTCGCCGTGCCGCATCTGATGGGCGAGCTTGGCCGAGCGGATCAGCGCCTTGGAGGGGACGCAGCCGAAGTTCAGGCAGTCGCCTCCCATCTTGTGACTTTCGATCAGCGTCACCTTGGCCTTTACCGCGGCGGCAATATATGCCGACACCAGCCCCGCCGCCCCGCCACCAATAACGATCAGGTTGCGGTCATATCGCGCAGGTCGTTGCCATTTTGAATAAACCTGGCGGCGTTTGATCAGCTCAAGGATCAGCTTTGCCGCCCAAGGGAACAGCCCCAAAAGCGCGAAAGACAGCAACAACGGCAGCGACAGGATCCCCGAGACATTGTGCAAATACCCAAGCTGCGTACCGGCGTTCACATAGACTGCGGTGCCCGCCAACATGCCCAACTGGCTTGTGACGTAAAAGACCCAAGGGCGGATCGGCGTCAGCCCCATCAGCAGGTTGACCATGAAGAAGGGTACAACCGGGATCA
Source organism: Pseudomonadota bacterium (assembly GCA_031376305.1). Taxonomy (GTDB): domain Bacteria; phylum Pseudomonadota; class Alphaproteobacteria; order Rhodobacterales; family Rhodobacteraceae; genus TMP-24. Next base: position 2,108 of record JANMDM010000186.1, read on the forward strand.
GCCGCAACGTGAACAGATAAAATGCGCCATCGCGCGCCATGCCATCGTTGATCGTCGTCAGGCGCGCACCGAAACGGTCCTGCACCCAATCGCGTAGAAACAATCGCGAGGCCAGAAACGCCAGCGTAGCGCCGATAGAGGCGGCAAAGGACACGAGCAAAAACCCCCAGCCAAAGCCGAAAAGCGCGCCTGCGGCCAGTGTCATCCAAACCGCAAGCGGCAGCGACAGGGCCGTGACGGCGACATAGGTTACAAAAACAACTGCGGCCAGAAGCACGGGATGCGCCTGCCTGTATCCGTCCAAGGCGGCAAGCTTGTCCTTGACCATCGCCAGGTTAAGGTTTGCCCCGCCAAACCAATAGAAACACGTTGCAATCAGAACCACAGCCACGAACAGGATCAGTGGTTTTTTCACGCGCCTGCTCTCCTGCCGGGCCAAAGGAAACTGACCGGCGCGCAGTCAGGTGTCGTCGGTGCGACCCTTATGTGGCGGCAAAGCCCCCAACGCCAAGTGCATTACAAGAAAGTCCCCAAGACGTGATCGCCCGAAATCTTTGGCTGTGCGGATGCACCTGTGCCATGCTTGGCACCGTTTAGCGGTTTTGACGCGGCGCTTTCGACTGCAAACGCAGGCGGTTCAAAACATCGGCGCGCCCGAAAGAGGTGGCGCAGAGGTGGCGCTGTTGTTCTTTTTCAACGGCGAGGCGGGCGATCTGGGTTTCGAGCGACCCCCGCGCCCGCTCCGCCAAAATGATATGGGCATCGAGCACCTTCAGGATTGGCAGTTCGGGGTCAGACTGCACCACCGTTATTTCGCGGGCCAGAGCCGCGTCCATTTGGTCACGGGCGCTGAGTACGCCACAGAGCCGGACGGCTACGGCTGCCAGCTGTGCCAAATCCGCATCGCGCCGTGCGCCTGCAAGGGCGGCGAGGGCGGTGAGACGATCCGCACGCCTCATCGCCAGCGCCTGTCGCGGGCCCGCCGCCGCATGTTTTCGGCGAAGCGGATGGCTGCGGCGACCGCGGCATACTGTTCGGGCCGGATTTCTTGCCCTATTTTGAGACTGGCATGCAGGGCCCGCGCCGTCGGTGGATCGGAGTGGATGGGCACCCCCGCCGTTGCCGCGATTTCGCGAATACGGGCGGCGGCGTCGTCGACGCCTTTGGCAAGACAGACCGGCGCCCGCCCGCTTTTGCGGCTCCATTTCAGGGCTACGGCGTAGTGGGTCGGGTTCACCACAATCACATCGGCCTGCGGCACATCGGCCAGCATACGGTTCATCGCAATCGCCTGCGCCCGCTGGCGGCGCTGGCTTTTCATATGCGGATCGCCTTCTGACTGCTTGTATTCATCCATCATGTCCTGACGCGACATGCGGTTGCGGCGCAGGTGTTCAAAGTACTGCCAAAGGTAGTCAAGCCCGCCGATTATTCCCGACATCACCACCACAAAGATCAGAAATTCGACGAACAGACGCAGCAAAGTGGCGCTGACCGAGGCAGCCTCCATCTGAAGCGTTAAGACGATAATGGGCAACTTGGCGGTCAGGAAATACCCCAAAAGCAGGCCGACAAGCATCAGCTTCACTGTGGATTTCGCGAATTCGAACAGGCCGGCGCGTCCGAATTTTTGTCCGGCATTGGCCATAAGATTGATCCGGCTGAGTTTTGGCACCAACTTTTCCGGTGAAAATACCAGGGCGCGCTGGGCCAGAATTGCCAGCAAAGCGGCAAGTCCGGGCCCCAGAAAAAACGGCATAGTCGGCAGGACGATGGCCAATGACCAGCCAAAGGTGCCCCAGGGGCCATCGCCGCCCATGCGATGAGCGATGCGGTCTGTCTGGCCGAGGAACGCCTTGGCCGCATCGCCAAAGCGCAGCAGGGCCCCCGGACCCAGCGTCATCGC
>JANMDM010000206.1:0-7877 GCA_031376305.1 Pseudomonadota bacterium
ATATTGCCGGATTCTGGCGGGCCGCTCGGTCATCACCGAGAATGGTGGGGCCGAATATACGCTTGGCGCCGGCGACAGTTTCATCCTGCGCCCCGGTTTTCGCGGCACCTGGGAGGTGATCGAGACGACACGGAAGGATTACGTTATCCGCGACTAAAATTTATGCTGTACGGCAGGGAGCATCCGGCATGCCGCCGCACTGCGGCTTTTTCAAACGATGAGGGTCGGGCATTGAGCGATATCACACCAGAACAGAGACTTTTTGCCGCGCCGGGGCATTTCTATAGCCCCGTCGGCAACGCCAATGAAAACCGCAGATATTTCCGGTCGGCGCATTATGCGCAACAAACAGCGCGGATCGATGCCATGCTGGATCTGGAGGCTATGCTGCGCCTCTGGCAGGCTTTTGCGGACCAGATCGTGAACTTTCCTTTCGAGCCTGATCCGGCTTTTCGCTATTATGGCCGCAACAACCAGTTTGAGTATTTCGATGCGTCGATCTTGTCGGGGATGCTGGCATATCTGAAACCGCGGAAAATCATCGAGATTGGCGCGGGATATTCTTCGGCCTGTGTGTTCGACACCTGTGAACGCAACAGCGCGATCAACCTGGAAAGTTTCACCACGATTGATCCTGATCTGAGCCGTATCAAGAAGCTTTCGCCACCGCCGATGGCCGTGATGATCGGTGATTTTGTCCAATCGATTCCGATCGCGTTTTTCCAGTCGTTGGACGCCGGAGACATTCTGTTTATTGACTCGTCGCATGTTCTGAAAACCGGAAGCGACGTTCACTATGAATATCTGCACATTTTGCCGACCCTCAAACCCGGTGTCATCGTGCATATCCACGACATCTTTTATCCTTTGGAGTATCCGAAAGGCTGGGCGGTTCAGGAAAACCGTTCGTGGAATGAGGTCTATCTGGTCGATATGATGTTAACGCATGGCAACAGTTTCGACGTCCTGTTTTTCAACGACGCCTTTTTGACAAAATGTGCACAAAACCTGCGTCGTCCTGGCGACATGTTCGCGCGTTTTGAAACCTTTGCGACAAAGCCGATGCACCATATCAACGGCTCGCTTTGGTTGCGCAAAACCTGACGGCCAGGGCCTGACGCGGGGCGAAATCAGCCCCGGTCAGCCTTGTCCGGCGCTTTTCAGGTGCCGGGTGCCGCTGGCACCAGGCCGGTGATCGGATCGGGCAGAATCGGTGCGGTTGCATTCACACCGATGATCGGCACGAATTTCGGCCATGGAATGATGCCTGCCCGGATTTGCGCCTGTACGTCCTGGGGCAGCGAGTCGAGCCGGATCATCAACCCGCTGGCATCTTCGACCAGTTCACCTTCATAGGTCACCGACTCGGCCAGTGAGCGGACGTGAACCGGGGTGCCAAGTTCAATCTGATCGAACAGGTCAATGGCATCTTGATTGAACAGCCGAATGCAGCCCGCGGATGTGGCGCGCCCGATGGTTGAACTGTTATTGGTGCCGTGAATGCGGTAGCGGCTGTCTTTGCCGCCCTGGTAAAGATAGAGCGCCCGCGCCCCCAGTGGGTTCTCTAAGCCGCCGGGCAGACCGCCTGCATATTGCGCATAAACCTCGGGGTCGGTGCGGATCATATTGGCTGTGGGGGCCCAATGCGGCCAGGCCTCTTTCCGGCGGATTGTCGCGTCGCCCTTGAAGCCGCGGCCTTCGCGGCCAACCGCGATACCGTAGCGTTGGGCGCGGTTGCCTTCGCCGACCAGATAAAGCACGCGGGCAGTCGGGTCGACGATGATGGTGCCGGGCGCATCCCCGGCGGTGTAGTCCACCTCGGTCTTGGGGTTCTGGCCGGTCAGATAGCCGGGGGACACCGCCGGGATCAAAATCTCACCATCCTGAAGTTCGCCGTAGCGCGGATCTGTCGGTGGCGCCTGGGTCACTTGCTGCGGTTTGCCGCAGGCGGCGACAGTGGCCACAAGGGCGATGATCAGGGGCAGGCGAAACAGAGATGAAAAAATCATGACGGGACCGGGTCCTGGAATGGGGTCGATGCTGCGACGTTGGTTAACCCTGCAAGGGTCGGGGGTTGGAGCAACTCAGTGACAGAACCGCGATAGGCGTCAACCCCCGTTGTTCGTTTCTCAGCCAAGCGCGGACCCGGTGCAACAGCCTGGGCGCAAAGGGCAGCGAACCGAGGCGGGACGGTCTGGGCGCAAGGCGATCCGCCAGAAACAAAGCCATGACGCGGGCCTTGTCCATCATGTCGTCTATGCCAGCCCGACGGAACATACCAAAAGCGGGGCAACCTCATCGCGACCGCGCACAGTGAGCTCGAAGCAGGTGGAAGGATCCGACACAAGCCCGGCATAATCCAGCACCGCCCGCGACGCCAGCACGCTGCACCCCCGCTCCTTGGTCAGCGCTTCCAGGCGGGACGCAACATTGCCTGGGTCGCCAAAGAACTGCAGCGAGCGTGCGCTGTCTTCGCGTGCGAGTGTGGTGTAGCCGACAATGGCCAGACCAACATGAATCCCCACGCCGAACCGAAGGGGCAGAGTCAGACTGGGTTCGAGGTCGAGATTGAGCGTTTCAACGGCGCGCCCGATGGCATCCGCCGCCGCAAGCGCCTGACGGCAGGCCTGATCAGGGTCGACGTCGACACCGAAAATAGCCATCACGCCATCGCCTGCCACAGAGGTCACTTGGCCACCTTCGCGGTGCACCGCGCCCGAAACCGCCTGAATCCAGCAGTCGACCAGAAAAAGTGCATCGAACGGAAGCTTGCCTGCTGTAATCCGCGTGGAATCGCGCAAATCTGCGAACAGCGCAACGATCACCCGCTCTTGTCCGGCCAAGAACGCCCCCCGCTGCCCCTCGGCCAACTGTTCTTGCGCAACGTTGGGTGCCAGAAGGGGCGCGACTTTGACATCGGCAATCGGCCTGAGCTGGCAGGCGAGTCGCACATGCGCGGGCGCGTCAATGCGCTGCAGCGTCAACAGTTCGACCGCATTGGGCGGCGGCAAATCCGCTTCTCCGCTCAGAATCCGGACCCGGCAGGTCGAACAGCGTCCGCGGCCACCACACACGGACGCATGCGGCAGCCCGGCCCAACGGCTCGCCTCAAGCACTGAAAAGCCGCGCGTGACCCGAACGGCCTGCCCGCCAGGATAAGTGATTTGCACTGTTTTGAAACGTCTTACGTAAACGCCGCGGGCCAGACGTGCAAAGAGCGTTGCGCCGACCAGCGCGATCCATCCGAGAGATAATTTGTCTGAAAGCGCGCCAAGGTCGCGTCGCGCACTATCGACAGCGCTCCCCGGCTCGGCTTGGCTGTACCGTGCAGCGAACGCCGGGTCGTGTGCGACCGAACGTTCGACGTCGATGCTGGCCGAGAGCACTCCGGCGATTGCCAGCAATGGCACAAGCAGCGTCACTGCGACGAGCCACGGTCGCATGGTGGCATAGGCTGGACGCAAACGCAGCGACGCCCGTATGCCAATGCAGCCATGGACCCAGACCACAAGCAGCAGAACGAATTGCAGAAACAGGGCTTTTCGATCAGCCAGCCAGAAGTTGACAAGGATCGCTTCATAGTTGGGTCGAAGCCCATAAAGCAAATGGCCCAAGCGCGTTTGGACCGCATGGCCAATCAACAGAAATGGAATAAGCAGGCCCGATGCGAGCTGGAGCGCCTCGTCCCAGGGAACTCGAAGAAACTGGCGACGGCGGAAAAGCGCACGCAACCCAAGCGACGCGTGAAATGCAAACGATCCGTAAAGCAACACATCGCCGGGAACGGTTGTCCAAGGGTCGATCAAAATGGTATTGGCAACCTGCATCGCACCAAGCGAAACAAGCCCGAAGGCATGGTTTGTGAAATGACAGACAGCATAGGCGAAAAGTATGAGGCCGGTTGCAAGGCGTAGCTGACGTTCAAAGATTCTGCCAGATTGCTGACCATCCTGGAGTTGCGATCCGGCCGTCATGTTGAGCTCGTCAATATCAATCCAAAGGTCTTTTGTTGTTTCTGACAGTCGACGGCAGCCTATTCAAGTTGCCGCAACATGGGGGTTCTTACGATGGCTTGGGTCGCAAACACCATAGTCTGATGGTGTCCGCGAGTGACACGACAAGCGTTGGGCCAGTGTTCCCGCCGACAGGCGAAGATGGGAGTATCCGCAAGGTTGTCATCAAGTCAACATCGGTTCGGGTGTTCGGAAATCGGGCCGTGTTGCCGCCAACAGGATCGGCAGGCGCGCGGGAGGCGGGGAAAAGATACCCGCTCATTCGCCATAGGGCACCCAGATGTTTTTCACCTGCGTGGCACGGGTAAGGTACCCGCGGCCTTGGCCATCGGGACCGTGCCAATCGCGGTTCGCCAGCGTCCAGGTAACTTTGAGGTTCCCGGCACTTTCGCTTTCCACCATCCTGGCACCTGCGGCGGCGCCGCAGTACCACATCGCCGCCACGTCATCATGGCCCGCCAGGGTCTTGGCCAAGTCGTCGCGCGCCCCGGTGACGATATTGACCACGCCGGCAGGCAGGTCCGAAGTCTCAAAGACCTGATAAAGGTCAGTGACGGCCAGCGGCATGTTTTGCGAGGGGACGGCAATCACGCGGTTGCCCATGGCGATGGCAGGCAGCACCAGACTGAGAAAGCCCAAAAGCGGTGCATCGGTCGAACAGGCAATACCCATGACCCCGTAGGGTTCGGGCATGGCCAGCGTCACATGCGCCGATTTCGTCGAATGTACCGCGCCGTCGAATTTGTCGGCTTGGGCGGCGTAATAGAAAGCGCGGCGGATCGAGGCTTCGACTTCCTCGGCGGGTTTTGGGGTGCCCGCGGATTTCAGCCGCGCGGTGAATTCGGCGGCGCGGGCCGCGAGGTTTTCGGCCAGATAGTAAAGCACCTGCGCGCGGTTGTGGCCGGTGGCCTTGCTCCAGCCTTTGGCGGCATGTGCTGCCTCGACCGCGTTGCGGATGTCTTTGCGGTTGCCAAGGCCGGCAAGGCCAAGCGTCCGGCCCCTGGCGGTGACCGCGTAGGAATAGCCTGAATCCGGGCGCTTCTGCACGCCGCCGATGTAGAGTTTGGCGGTGCGGTCAATGGCCGTGAGGCGCGCCGGGGCGTCGGGCATTGGTGCGGTGTCGGGGGCGATGGGGGCGGGTTCGGCCTTGGCCTTCAGCGGTATGTCTGCAAGATAGGCCTGCATCCCCTCGCGCCCGCCTTCACGGCCAAAACCGCTCTCGCGGTAGCCGCCGAAACCGGCGGCGGCGTCGAAAATATTGGTGGCGTTGACCCAGACGACCCCGGCCTTAACTTGCGACGCAATGTCGAGCGCCAGGTTGATGTTTTCCGACCAGACAGAGGCGGCAAGGCCGTAGCGGGTGTTGTTGGCCAGCTCCACCGCCTCGTCCGGGGTGCGGAAAGTGGTCAGCGTGGCGATGGGGCCAAAGATTTCGACCTCGGACAGGACATTGGCCGGGGCGACGTTGGTGAAAAAGCCCGGCGCAAAGAAGCTGCCCTTGGCGGGCAGGTCGCACTGCGCCTGATGCAGCACCGCCCCTTCGGCCTGACCCTGCGCCACCAGATCACGGATCCGGGCAAGTTGAACGGGGTCAACGATGGCGCCCATATCGATGGATTTGTCCAAGGGGTCGCCGACACGGAGTTTTGCAAGCCGGGTTTTCAGGCGGTCGGTGAAGGTTTTCTGGATGCTTTCCTGCACAAGGATGCGCGATCCGGCGCAGCAGACCTGCCCCTGATTGAACCAGATGGCGTCAACAACCCCTTCGACCGCGCCGTCGATATCGGCATCGGCAAAGACGATGAAGGGGGATTTTCCGCCCAGTTCCAGCGTCAGTTTCTTGGCCGTGCCTGCGGTGACTTTGCGGATATGGCGACCAACCTCGGTCGATCCGGTGAAGGCGATTTTGTCGACGTCGGCATCAACCAGCGCCGCCCCGGTTTCGCCGTCGCCGGTGACGATATTGACGACGCCCTTGGGCAGGCCGATTTCGGCGCAGATTTCGGCGAAGGCAAGGGCGGTCAGCGGTGTGTATTCGGCGGGTTTCAGCACCACGGTATTGCCTGCGGCAAGGGCGGGCGCGATTTTCCATGACAGCATCAACAGCGGAAAATTCCACGGGATGATCTGGCCGCAGACACCGGCAGGACCCTGACCGGGGAATTCGTCCGCCAGCATCTCGGCCCAGCCCGCATGATGATAGAAGTGGCGGGCGACCAGCGGCACGTCGATATCGCGGGTTTCGCGGATGGATTTGCCATTGTCCAACGATTCCAGCACCGCAAGGAAGCGTTCGCGCTTTTGCACGGTGCGGGCCAATGCATAAAGCCACTTGGCACGCGCATGACCGGGAAGGCGTGACCAGCCGGGAAGTGCTGCGCGGGCGGCTTTGACGGCGGCGTCAACGTCGGCCTTGGTGCCATGGGCAACCTTCGCCAGCAGATCGCCGGTCGCAGGGTTTCTGACGTCAAAGGTTTTGCCCGGCCCGGAAAAGGCGCCGTTGATGTAATGGCCAAAGCTGCCGCGGGCTTTCAGCCAGTTTTGCACCTCGCCCGCCGCTTCGGGGGCCGGACCATAGTCCATCGTCGCAAGAATATCGGTTACTTTCGGCATAAGATCCCTCAGGCAAGCGCGTGGCGGGACGAGGCGGCGTAACGCCCGGTCAGGTGATGTTCAAGCTGGCGTTCGATATCGGCCAACATCGACGACGCCCCAAGGCGGAAAAGGTCGGGGTGCAGCCAGTCGTTGCCCAGTTCTTCTTTCATCAGAATTTGCCAGGCAATGGCGTCCTTGGCGTATTTCATGCCGCCTGCCGGTTTGAAGCCGATCTTGTGGCCGGTCCGCGCACCATAGTCGCGCAGCGCCCGTGCCATGACCAAAGACACCGGCAAAGTGGCATTCACCCCCTCTTTCCCGGTCGAGGTTTTGATGAAGTCGGCACCGGCTTGCATGGCCACCATGCTGGCTTTGTAGACATTGCGCAGGGTCCGCAGATCGCCGGTTGCCAGAATTGCTTTCAGATGCGCCGCGCCGCAGGCGGCGCGCATCAGGGCGATTTCATCGTAAAGTGCTGCCCAATCGGCGTTCAGCACATGGGCGCGGGTGATGACGATGTCAATCTCGTCGGCACCTTCTTCGACGGCGTAACGGATTTCAGCCAGCCGCAGGGGCAGGGGTGTCAGACCGGCCGGAAAGCCCGTCGCCACCGAGGCAACCGGGATGCCCGTGCCGCGCAAGGCTTTGACCGCCGCCGGAACCATCGTCGGGTAAACGCAGACCGCGCCGGTGGTCAGACGGTCAAGCCCCAGCCCGGACATAATGGCGTCCGCCAAGGGGCGGCGCGCCTTGGCGCACAGCCGGGCCACGCGGTCGGGGGTGTCATCACCAGAAAGCGTCGTCAGATCAATGCAGCGGATGGCGTTGACCAACCACGCGGCCTGCCATTCCTTCTTGACGGTGCGGCGGGTGGTCAGCGTCGCGGCGCGGCGCTCGGCGGCCTGGGTGTTCACGGCGATCTGTTCAAACCAATCGGTCTGCAAGGGCACGCCGGCATTGCGATCATGGTTGGGCAAGTCAGGGCCGGCGCTGTGAGACATTTCGGAAATCCTGTTCGCCGCATTTATGCATGGAATAGGAGAGAAGCCTATGCGATCCGAGGGCCGCAATCAACCAAGGTATTTGACTATATGGTCAGGTTTATGGCGTTTTTACCGGTAATCGGGACCAATTTCTGACAGCGCCGTTGACAAGCCCGGTAATTTAGCGCCGAAAAACACCGGGTGACAACGACTGAACCTCCAAAGCATTTGGTTTTACCGGTCTCAAGACGGGTGGGGCGACCATTTTGGACAAGATACATTTCGC
>JANMDM010000207.1:0-9495 GCA_031376305.1 Pseudomonadota bacterium
GATTTCTCCAGGATCACCGTGCCGGTCTATGCGGTGTCGGGCTGGGCGGATAACTATTCCGAAAGCGTGCCGCGCCTGCTGGCCGGATTATCGGGGCCGCGCTTGGGGTTGGTGGGGCCATGGGCCCATTCCTATCCGCATGATGTGGCGGTTGAACCGGCAATCGGCTGGTTGCAAGAGGTGCTGCGCTGGTGCGACCATTGGATGAAGGGCAAAGATACCGGCATTATGGACGAGCCGATGTACCGGGTCTGGATGCAGGACTCGGTGCCGCCGAAAACCCGCTACCCCAGCCGTCCGGGCCGCTGGGTGGCCGAAGACAGCTGGCCCTCGCCGCGCATCATCGCACAGCGGCACTATCTGAATGCCGGCGGGGCTTTGGCCGCCAAACCCGGCCCGGCGGCGGAACGGCCGATCTGTTCGCCGCTTTGGGTCGGTCAGGCGGCGGGCGAGGTCGGGCGCTACGGCGAAGATGCCGAATGGGCCACCGACCAGCGCGAGGATGATGGCGGCTCCCTGGTATTTTTGTCCGAGCCGCTGACCAACGCCGTGGAAATTCTGGGTGCCCCCCTGGTGCAGTTGAATTTCCGCAGCGACAAGCCGCAGGCCCTGATCTGTGCCCGGCTGAATGACGTGGCCCCCGATGGTCGCTCCACACGCGTGACGGTGGGCCTGTTGAACCTGACCCACCGCGACAGCCATGAACATCCAACCGCGCTGACCCCCGGTGCCCGACATCAGGCGGTGGTCGAGATGGACGACATCGCCCATGCCTTCCCGGCGGGGCACCGGATTGCGGTATCGCTGTCGACAACCTACTGGCCGATTGCCTGGCCGTCACCGGAACTGGCCACCCTCACTGTGGCTTGCGGCGAAAGCTGGCTTACACTGCCGGTGCGGCCCTTGCGCGCGGCGGATGCCGACCTGCGGGCGTTTGACCCGCCGGAAGCCGCGGCGGAAACCCCGCATACCTATCACGCCGTGGATACCGCCAATGCCCGCCGGGTCACACGCGATCTTTTGTCCGGCAAGATGGTGGTGGATTTCCCACGCTGGACCTCGCGTTGTGAGATGCATGATATAACCACCACCCAATCGGGTGACTGTCTGGTGCGCTATGAAATCCTTGACGGCGATCCGCTGTCAGCCGCAATCACCACCGATTTCAAAGTCACGATCCAACGCCCCGACACCACTGTCGGGCATCACTCAACCGGCAAAATGACCTGCGATGCCACGCATTTCATTCTGGAAAGCGATCTGACGATTTCGGAAAATGGCGCGACGATCTTTCACCGCGAATGGCGTGAAAGGATCCGGCGTGACATGGTATAACCCGATAAAGGCTCAGATCAATCCGGGGGGCTGTTAGCGATGCTGCGCTACGCCATCAAGCGCATTGCCTTGGCGATCCTGATCCTTTGTGTGGTCATGCTGGCGATGTATGCGATGGTGTTTTTGGTTCCGGGTGATCCGGCTGGTGTCGCCCTTGGCCCCCGCGCCACCCCGGCACTGAAGGCGGAACTGATTGCCCGCATGGGTCTGGATCAGCCGCTTTACGTTCAGGTCTGGAATTTCTTTCGCAATGCCGCCAGCGGCGATCTGGGCTATGACGTGTGGTCAAGACGCCCGGTCCTGACCATGATCTGGGAGGTGTTCCCCAACACCCTGATCCTGGGTGCCATCGCCCTCAGCTGGGCCTTGGTGCTGGGCATCGGACTGGGCTGTCTGGCGGTGGCATGGCGCGATTCCGTGGCCGACCGGGTCTTGGGCATCTTGTCGGTCTCGATGATCTCGGTACCGTCGTTTGTCATCGCCATCTACTCCTTGCTGATCTTCTCGGTCTGGCTGGGCTGGCTGCCGGCCATCGGCGCAGGGGAAGCTGGCGATCTGGGCAGTCAGGCCCGTGCGGTGATCTTGCCGGCGTTTGCGATTGGCATCAGCTGGGTGGGCTACCTCGCCCGTCTGGTGCGCGCTTCGATGCTGGAGGTGATGGGCGCCAACCATATCCGCACCGCCCGCGCCTTTGGCCTGCCCGAAGGCCGCATCGTCACCCGCTATGCGTTGCGCATCGCCATTATCCCGACGATTGCCATCATCGCCGTGGGCTTCGGCTCGATCCTCTCAAGCGCTGTCTTTGTGGAAACCGTGTTCTCCCGCCCCGGCATCGGATCGCTGATTACCAATGCGGTGGCCAAGCGCAATTACCCGCTGGTCATGGGCACCGTGCTGTTCATGACCGCCTTTTATCTGGTCGTCGTCACCGCCGCCGATCTGTTGATCGCCCGGCTCGATCCAAGGGTGCGCGATGTCTTCCGTGGATAAGCCGCCTTCCCCCAAAACCCCGGTCCGCCGGTCGGCATGGCGGGCCTTGCGCCGCGATCCGATGGGGCTGTTTGGCGCGGTGCTGGTGGTCTGCTTCGTGGCGATGGCCATCTTCGCGCCGTGGATCGCGCCCTTTGATCCGATCAAGCTTGACGTCATGCACAAATTCGCGCCGCCAAACCTGTCGCATTGGGCGGGCACCGATCAGCTTGGCCGCGATACGCTCAGCCGGATCATCTGGGGGGCGCGCACCGCCCTTGGCATCGCGCTCACCGCCACCGGTCTGGCCGGGGCCATCGGTCTGATCCTCGGGCTGATCGCAGGCTATGGGCCGCGCTGGCTTGATGCGCTCTTCGTGCTGATCTTCGATTCGCTGTCGTCCTTGCCGATGGTGATGTTTGCGCTGGCGGTGATCACTGTGCTGGGGCCGGGTACCGCGACACTGATTCTGGTGATCGTGCTGGTGTCGATCCCCGGCTACGCGCGGCTGATCCGGGCGCAAACCCTGACCCTGCAAGGCGCCGATTTCATTCAGGCCGAACGGGCAATGGGCGCGTCTAGCCCCCGCATCATCCTGCGCCATCTGCTGCCCAATGTCATCGGACCGCTGGTCATCGTGCTGTCGATGGATGTGCCGGTGGTGATCATGCTTGAGGCGGGCCTCAGCTACCTGAACCTTGGGGTCAAACCGCCGACACCCAGTTGGGGCAACATCCTTTACGACGGCTACACCTCCCTGCGTCAGGCGCCGACGATGGTGATTGCTGCCGGCATCCCTTTGGTGCTGGCCACGCTTGGCTTCACCTTTATGGGCGAAGGGCTGCGCGATGCGCTTGATCCCAAGCTGCAGCTCAGGGTGCCGAAATGACCCACCCCGATGTGCTTTTGGAGGTCGAAAACCTGACCATCACCTACGCCAGCGACGGCGGCACCTTGCACGCCTTGCGCGGCGCGCATCTGGTGGCACGGGCAGGCGAGGTGATCGGCATCGTCGGGGAAAGCGGTTGCGGCAAGTCGACCCTGGCCGCGGCGCTGATCAACCTGCTGGCAAGCAATGCCCGCGTGACCGCGGGCGCCGTGCGCTTTCGCGGCCAAGACATCCTGACCCTGCCCGATGCGGCAAAGCGCGCGATCCGCGGCCGCCATATCGCCATGGTTTTTCAAGACCCGATGACCGCCTTCAACCCGGTACTGCCGCTTGGCGATCAGATGGTCGATTATCAGCATCACCTGCCGCAGCCGCGCCGCGAAAAACGCGCCCGTGCCCGCGCCATGCTGGCCCGCGTCGGCATCCCCGACCCGGATCTGGTGCTGGGGCGCTTCATGCATGAGCTGTCGGGCGGCATGCGCCAACGCGCCGCCATCGCCGCCGCCCTGCTGATGACCCCCGAAGTGCTGGTGGCGGATGAGCCGACCACCGCCCTTGATGTGACGATGGAGGCGCAGATCATTCACCTGCTGCGCGCCTTGCGTCACGACCATCAGGGCACCATCCTCGTCGTTACCCATCATCTGGGCGTGGTGGGCGAACTTTGCGACCGGGTCTATGTGATGTACGCCGGGCAAGTGGTCGAAGAAGGGCTGGTCGATGATATCTATCACGCCCCCCGCCACCCCTACACCGCGGCCCTGATCGCCTGCGACCCGGCGCATCTGGAAACCCACACGCCGGTGCTGCCCACCATTCCCGGCCGTTTGCCCGACCTGACCGCCCCGCCCGCCGGTTGCGCCTTTGCAGCGCGCTGCGCCAAAGTCACCGCGCGCTGCCGCGCCGAAGCCCCGCCCTGGGTCCGCGTCTCTGCCACCCAGGCAGCCCTTTGCCATGAGGTGACGCCATGAGCGCGCTTTACCAGGTGGCGGGGCTGTCGGTCGATCTGCCGATGTCATCCGGCATCCTTGGGGCCTTTCTGCCCGGACCAAAGCCAACGCTGAACCTGTTGCGTGACATTTCTCTGACGCTGAACAGCGGCGAAACCTTTGGGCTGGTGGGGGAATCCGGTTCGGGCAAGACCACACTGGCCCGCGCCATGCTGGGGCTGCAAGCGGTCTCCGGCGGGTCCTTGACCTTTCAGGGTCAGCCTCTGGCCAGCCAACGCAGCTTCACCGCCCTGCGCCGCGACGCCGCGATGATGTTTCAAGACGCGGTGGCCTCGCTCAGCCCGCGGATGACGGTGACGGCGCTGATCACCGAACCCTTTGTGATCCACGGTCTGCCGCTGCCCGATGCCGCCGCCAAAGCCGCCGAGCTGCTGGCACAGGTGGGCCTGCCGCCTGCCCTGGCCGGCCGCTTCCCGCATGAGCTGTCGGGCGGTCAGGCGCGGCGCATCGGTGTGGCGCGGGCCCTGGCGCTGCGCCCCAAGCTGGTCATCGCCGATGAGCCGACGGCGGGGCTCGATGTCTCGGTTCAGGGCGAGGTTTTGAACCTGATGACCGATCTTAAATCCGCCTTCGGCCTGTCGCTGATGATCATCACCCATAACCTGGCGATGGTGCGCCACGTCTCTGACCGCATCGCCATCCTTTATCTGGGCCGCATGGTCGAAACCGGCCCCACCCGCGCGGTCTTTGCCCGTCCGGCGCATCCCTATACCCAAAGCCTCATTGCCTCGGAACCGCAACCCGACCCGCGCAAACGCCGCGCCGATCTGGCGATCCGCGGTGAAATCCCCAGCGTCTTGCGCCGCCCCCCGGGCTGCGCCTTTCACACCCGCTGCCCCGCCGCCCAGGATATCTGCCGCCAAAGCGCCCCCGAAAGCCGCGCCCTTGGGGCTGGCCGACAGGTTATCTGCCATTTTCCCAACCCGATATGACACACCAAGGAGGACTGACAATGGACTGGAGTACCGACCGACGCGGCCTGCTGAAAGCCGCAGGCACCACCCTTGCCGGCCTGATGGTCGGCCCCAATTTCGCCTGGGCCGCCGAAGGCGACACCCTGCGCGTCCGCATTGACGGCGATCTGCAGGTGCTCGACCCCTGGGGCAACCTTGGTGGCATCGACGAGATGATCCCACGCTGCACCACCGTCGCCCTGATCCGTTTCGGGGACACCCGCGAAGGCAACCAGCTTTACAACTGGGGGGCCGAAAAATACGAATGGACCGATGAGAAAACCATCGCCTTCACCCTGCGTGACGGGCTGGTGTGGAACAAAGGCTTCGGCCCGGTCACCACCGAAGACGTGAAATACAGTTTTGAACGTATCGCCGGTACCGACAGCCCTTGGGCCTATCAGTTCGAAAAGCTGGACAATGTCGAAATCATCGACGCCCGGTCGGGCATCATCCACCTGAAGGAAGCCTTCCACCCATTTGAAATCATAGCGCTTCCCTATTACGGCGGCCATATCGTCTGCAAAGCGGCGGTTGAGGCGGTCGGCGGCAAATACACCACGGAAATTCCCGCCGAATGCGGGCCGTTCCTGATGGAAAGCTGGGAACAGGGGCAGAAGGTCACCCTGGTGGCCAACCCCGACTGGACCGGACCTGCGCCCGATTTCACCAAGATCGAAATCTATATCGTCGTTGATGATCAGGCCGCGCAATTGGCCTATGAGGCGGATGCGTTTGACTACACCCGCCTTGCGGTATCGGCGACCAAGCAGGTCAAAGACGCGATGCCCGCCGGGGCCACACTGCTGGAAATGCCGTCGTCGCGCTACGCGTGGCTGACGATCAACATCGCCGCCCCGCAGTTGCAGGATTTGCGGGTCCGGCAAGCAGTCCAATATGCCTATGACGGCGATGCGGTGCTGCAAGGGGCCTATGACGGGCTGACGACGCGGGGGGCGGGGGTGGTGCAGCCCTCCACGCCCTATGCGCGCGACAAGAACCTGATCGACCGCGATGTGGAAAAGGCCAAAGCCTTGTTGGCAGAAGCGGGCGTCAGCGATCTGACGCTGACGCTGCATGTGCAAACCGACAGCACCAGTCAGGCCGTGGCCCTGATCGTGCAGGCCAGCATGGCCGAAGCGGGCATTACCATCGAGATCATCCCCACCGAAGATGCCGCCTATTGGGTCTTGGGCGACAAGACCCAGGGCGATGGCTACAAATCGCTGGAACTGGTTTTCATGTCGTTTGCAGGCGGCATTGAGCCCACCGAAAACCTTGTCTGGTTCCGCCCTGATCAGATCGGCGTCTGGAACTGGTCAGGCTTTGACAGCCCGGAATATGAGGAACTGTACCAAAAGGCCCAGATCGAAACCGACGTGGCCAAGCGCAAGGCGATCTGCAACCGCATGGAAGATCTGATGGAAGACTCCGGCGGCTTCATCTTTGTCTGCTTTGAGCCATTCATCGCCATCCACGATGACACCCTCAAGCCGGTGGTTCTGGCGGACGGCTACCTTGACCTTGTGATGTTCAAGAAAATATGAGCCTTTGTGGTGCCGCAGCCCTGCGGCACCACAATTCGGATCCCACCCATGACCCAAACCACCCCGCGCTTTCGCCGCTACACCTCTGAAGTCCGCGCCGCCATGCTGGTCGAGGCGGGGCTGGCCTGTCTGGCGCGCGGTGGCATTCTGGCCTTTACCATCGACAATATCTGCCGCGAAGCCGACGCCTCGCGCGGGCTCATCACCCATCACTTCGGCTCAAAGGACGGGCTTCTGGCGGCGGTTTATGCCGCCGCTTACCAGCCGATGCTGGAAAGTCTGGCCCCGGCCGATGCGCCGCCGCCGGATCTGATGGTGATCATCGAGCGGGTTTTTGCCACCTATAACTTCACCCAAGACAGCCTGAATGTCTGGTTGGCCCTCTGGGGCGAGATCGCCACAAATCCGGCGCTGCAGGCCGAACACCGCAAACACTACGCGCTTTACCGCGCCACCGTGGCCCGCGCCATCGCCGGTCTGGCCACGGCGCGGGATTTGCAGATTGATGCGGATGAACTGGCAATTTCGGTGATCGCCCTTATCGACGGGCTCTGGCTTGAGCAGGGCATCGACCCCGAGCTTTTGTCGCCCAGCCGTTCGATCGCCGCCTGCCGCCGGATGCTGGAACCGATCCTTGGCCCGTTGCCGCCAACCGAAGGGGCCTGACACCACAGCCTCAGCCCCGCGCCAGCAGTGCCTCGATCTCGCTGCGCGACGGCATCGACGGCGCGGTACCGGGCCGGGTCACCGAAATCGAGGCGGTGGCGCAGCCAAAGCGCACCGCCGCAACCGGGTCTGCGCCGCGCGCCAGGGCGGCGGCAAAACCGCCGTTGAAGGCGTCACCGGCGCCGGTGGTTTCCACCACCGGTCCGGCGTTGAACACCGGCACATGCACCGTCTGCGCCCCGTCATGATACAGCGCGCCCTTGTCCCCCAAGGTGATGATCGCCGCCCCGGCCCCGGCGGCGCGCAGGGCTTTGGCCGCGGTGATCGCTTCCGCGACCGAGGTGACCGGCAGCCCGGTCAGGGCTTCGGCCTCGGATTCGTTCGGGGTTACATAATCGCATAACCCCAACATCCCCGCAGGCAAAGCCGCCGCCGGCGCCGGGTTAAGGATGGTCCGCACACCGGCCGCCCGGGCAATCTGCAACGCCCGGAACGCGGCAGGCAGCGGCTGTTCCAATTGGGTGACAAACACCGCAGCCCCGGCGATCAAATCACGGCGCGCCTCGATATCCGCGTCCGAGATCGTCCCTGCAACGCCCGGACAGACGATAATCGCATTGTTGCCGGTGGCGGCTTCGACAAAGATATAGGCCGCCCCGGTATAGCTGTCGTCATGCTGGGTTATCGCGGCAATGACCCCCGCCTTGGCCCAGGTGGCCAGCGCCATATCGGCAAAGGGATCGCGCCCCAGCCGGGTGATGATATATGTCTCGGCCCCGGCTTGTGCCGCGGCAACCGCCTGATTTGAGCCCTTGCCACCGGGGCCAAGCACAAAACTGTCGCCCATGATCGTTTCACCGATGCGCGGCGGGCGCGCCGCCCGGTAGGAGGTATCGGCGACAAAGACGCCGAGGATAACAACGCGGCTCATTCAGCTCTCCGATCAGGCCTCAGGTGGGATTACACCCTTGCGAAAGATGAAACAGCCATATAACCGCCGCTCCCCGGTCTGGATTACAGCATAGGCACTTCGGGCGCGATCATAAAAATCGAACCTTTCAATGCCGGTCATCGGGCGCGGGCGGCCTTCGGCTTGATCTATTTCAACCTGCACCTCGCGCTGAACGGTAGGAACCTCATTGGCGGCATCCGCCATCTCCATCCGCCAGGCAAAGTCATCAACGAATGTGTCCAAGGGCAAAACCGACAGAATGGCCTGAACCGCCTCGGCCGCCGTCAGGTTGTCCATCCGCAGATGCGCGCCCAGAACCGTTTCGCGGCCGATAGAATCCGCCGGAAAGTTTGTGTCGGCAATCACCAGCGTGTCGCCATGCCCCATGGCGCGCAACGCACAAAGCACCTCGGCGTTCAAGCGCGGGTCGATTCCCTTCAGCATTTTCACCCCTTCGCTATCCAAAATGCCGCCGCACCGCTGCGCACAGCGCCACCGCCAGCGCCGCATGGCTCTCGGCTGAATAATGGATACCATCAATATCCGAGACCGAAATCAATGCCCCCGCATCCACAAACGGCACCCCCGCCCGAACCGCAACCGCTTCTGCCCGCGCCCCAAGGCCTTGCGACTTGACAGCCCCGCCTGCGAAAATCTCGGCCAGACAGCCGATCTCAAGAATCGGCGGCGGCGCCACCAGCATCACCGCAGGCGCCGTCCCGTGAGGCCCGACACCCGAGGCGCGAACAACCGCGATCAGGTTTTCCAACGACAGGGCGATATCAGTGGCATTCACCGAAAACCGGCCCTTGAGATCATTGGTCCCGAGCATCAGCAGCACCGCATCAATCGGGTAGTGGGTTTCCAAAATCGCGGGCAAAATCCGCAAACCGTTGCGGTGCGGCCCCTCAATCGGATCGTTATGCACCGTGGTGCGGCCCGGATGCCCCTCCGCGATCACCTCCCAATCGGGGGCAAGGGCGCGCGCCAAAAGACCGGGCCAGCGCATGTCGCGGCCAAAACGGGCGCGGTCATCCCAAGCGGCCATAGGCTGGGTGCCATGGGTATTGCTGTCGCCATAACACAAAAGCGTGCGGGTCATCCTGTCTGCTCTCCGGGGTTGCCATCAATCACCTGCACCATAGCCGAACGCGGGGCCAGATATACAGTCCGG
>JANMDM010000214.1:0-1617 GCA_031376305.1 Pseudomonadota bacterium
AGTTTGGCACCCCCGGCAAAAATCACCCGGTCTCCTTCACCGACTGCCAGTTCCTCAAACCCACCACCTTCCGCCAGGCCATCTTTCACAGCGAATACCCCGACCTCTCCGGCGCGGTCCTGCACGATAAAACCGAATTCACCGCGAAACCTGAAAACTGGCCGCTCACCACCACTCAGCCCGCCGAAGCCGCCAAAGCCGCCTGCGCCCGCATCCGCCATATCCTTGGGGCGCAGGGCCTGCCCGAGGAGGAACATTTCTTCTACCGCCGCGAGATGGACTTTGCCTGCCGGATCGGGTCCTTCTGGCAGCGGCTGCCCTACCGGCTTTTCGGCCTCTTGTCGGGCTTTGGCTATAGTATCCAGCGCCCGACCGAGGCGCTCTTGCTGCTCTGGGTCTATCCCGCGGTCTTCTTTTTTGGTCACGCGCAGAATGGCCGCCTTGCCGACTATCCCGAGATCGGCCGCGCGCTGGCGCTCTCCCTCGCCAATATCTTCAATTTCCTCGGCCTCGCCCTGCGCACCCGTTTCCGCCTGCGCTGAGAGGGTAAAAGCCAGCCGGTCGACCCCGCTGCCCCATCACCTTTGTCCAAATATCCCAGGGGGGAGCCCGCAGGGCCGGGGGGCAGCGCCCCCCGCCGTTGCCTACCGCCGCCGGTCGCGGCGCGACGACAACGGCTGAAACGCCACGCCGACATGGGCATCGCAGTAAGGTTTGCCGGTTTGCGAGGGCAGGCCGCAAAACCAGAAATCTTCGGTCGCCGGGTCGCCGATCGGCCATTTGCAGGTCCGCTCGGTCAATTCCATCAGGCTGATCTTGCGGGCCTTCTTCTCGACCTCGCGGACCGAGGCCAGGGCCTCGGGGCTGATCTCGCCGACCGAGGGCTGCGGCGGCAGCGGTTGCCCTGCGGGGATGATCTGCTTGCGCAGGGGCGTGACATTGCTGGTCGCAACCTCCGCCCGGGGGGCGGCGGTCCGGGTTTCCGGCCGTGCCGCCGGGCGTGGTTGCGCCTCGGCACGCTGGGCTGCGGGCGCCGAAGCCGCCGCGTCGCTGGTGTCCTCACCCCCGGCCTCCTTGGCCTTCGGATCCGCAGGTGCCGATCCGGCAACGCGGTTCGACAGGCCCAGGCGATGCACCTTGCCGATGACGGCATTGCGCGTGACCGAGCCCAGCTCCTTGGCGATCTGGCTGGCCGACTGGCCTTCCGCCCACATCTTCTTCAGCGTCTCAACGCGTTCGTCGGTCCAGGACATCGTGACCCTCGGGTTAACAGGCGAATGTTCGGCGTCCAACCCATGACCGGCGCTGATTGGCGCACCGGCTGGCCTTGGCTGCGGTTTGCCCCATTCTAACCGGGACGCGCCGAGATACAAGCAAGAGCGGTCGGGCACAAGGGATCACGGCATTTCTTCGGGAATAGCCGCCGCGTCGCGACCTGCCTCAGGGCCTCGGGCCGCGCGATCAGGACCGATGCAGAGCCGCGATTGCGCGCACTACGTCTGGCCCGCGCAAAATACCTTGATGTCAGCGTAGACAGAGCCGCGCGTTCTGGCTATGCAGCCTTCATGATCACCCGGACCCAAATCCTTGCCCGTCCCCGACGTCGCGCCCTTCGCG
>JANMDM010000234.1:0-5228 GCA_031376305.1 Pseudomonadota bacterium
CAAGACCAAACTCGTCGGCGACGCCGATTACGCCTCCTGCGCCCGCGTCGCCGCCGCCATCACCCCGGTCCCCGGCGGCGTCGGCCCGATGACCATCGCCTGCCTGCTGGCCAACACCCTCACCGCAACCTGCAGAGCCAATGGCCTGCCAGAACCAATGGGCCTGACGGTCTAGGGGATATCAGGAAACCCGCCTGCCCCGGACGTTATCCGGGGATTCGGTCATCGCCTAAAGCGATCTAAAGCCCCAGATAGCCGATCCCGGCAAAGACCAGCGCCACCGAGAACCATTGGGGGGCGCTCATCTTTTCCTGCAGGAAAGCCCAGGCCAAAAGGATGGTGACCATCCCAAAAACCGATGCGGCGACAGAGGCGAATTCCGGGTGGGCAAGCCCGCCTGCGGCCTGAACAAGACCCAGCGCCAGCGCATCGCATCCGCCCATCACCGCCAGAAGCGCCCAAGGTGCGGGGCGCAGGATCGGGCGGTTGCCATAGGCCAGCGTCGCCGCGGCAAGCCCAAGGAAAGCCGAGCTGCGGCTGATGAAAATTACCGGCAGTTCAGCGCCGCTTTGGGTGGCAGCCTGACCGAGTGCGAAGGTCAGCGCAAAGCCGCAAGCGGCTGCGACTGACCAAAAAAATGCGGACCACAAACGGGTCGGTGATCCGTCATTCGGCCCGTGACCCGACAGGATCGCCGACAATGCGACACCCGCGACGATGACCAGAACCGCCAATGCTTGCCCGACCGTGGGGGGAAATCCCTGCGCTGCCGCCCAGATCAGGGACAGAATCGGAAAGGCGCCGATCACCGGTGCCACCAGCCGCACCGGGCCAATCGCGAAAGCGCGGTAAAGGCTATAGCCGCCGCCCGCATAGGCAAGGCCCGACGCTGTGGCCAGCAGAACGGTTGCGCCACTTACGGCCGACCAGTCGCCCCAAAGCAGCGCCACCGGGGCGACGATCAACACCCCGACCGCCAGCACCGTCAGAAAGGCCAGTGCTACCCCGGCCCGTGCGGCAGCGAACCCCACACAGACATCATGCACGCCCCAGGACAGGGCGGCGGCGATGCCGAAGAAAAGTGAAAGCATGACGTGTCCGATCTTGGCCAGAGCGGTATTTTCCGTCAAAATCGCGGCAGCGTCCATATCCTGTCTTGCGGGGTCGGCTTTTGATCTCTATTCTTATCATTAAACAATGTTTCCGTGCATTCAATATGACGCGAGGCCCAAAATGTCGCTGATGATCCCCAGGCCGGTCATTTCCGGGGCGCCGCGTCCCAGCCGGATCCTTGAGCCGTTCAACCTGACGGCGGGTCCCGCTGTGGAACGCTATAGGGTCGAAGGCGCCGGGGCGATCCTTCTGCCGGTTTTTGCGGGTGACCGGCTGCGCATCGTCAATGACGAAGGTGGCCAGCCGTGCGAGATTGTTGCGGCGGGAACCGACGGGCGCAGTGATGCGGGGCTTCTGGGGCAGGCGGGCAATTCGGACGCCGCCGGACTGAAGGCGCTTTTGACCTCGGGCGAGGCCAGCCTTGCCAGGCTCAGGGCCGGGCTGGTGATGCGGAAGGTTGACCTTGGGGGGGCGGGCGCAATCCGGCTGTTCGGGGCCGACACCGCCGCCAGGACGGAAGAAAGCTTCACCGTCAGCCGCGACGGGGTGGTTGTCATCGCCGCCCCCGGTGATGGCATGACGCCAGACGCCCAAGACACGGCAACGCCGTTGAGCGTGCATCTGACCCGCGCCAGACCGCGCAGTGCGGCCCGGTTCGAGCTGCCCGACCCCTTGGCTGACCCGATCCTTGATCTGCGCATTCCCAACGCCACCGCCTCGGCCTATGTCGTCAAGGCCGGGGATTTCTTGCAGATCATTGATGTCGATGGCCGCCAATGCACGGATTTCCAGTGCTTTTCCGCCCGCAAGCTGGACCGCGGCATTGAACATGCGCTGGATGTGACCGCGACCCGCAGTCTGATGGGCCATGCCTACCCGATGCCGGGCCTGCATGCGAAATACTATGATCAGGACTTTTTGCCGCTGATCGAGGTCGTTCAGGACACCTGCGGGCGGCATGACGCCTTCTCATTGGCCTGTACGCCGAAATATTACGATGACATCGGCTACCCCGGCCACGCCAACTGTTCGGAAAACTTCAACGGCGCGCTGGGTAAATACGGCGTGGTCCCGCGCGGCGGCTGGATGGCCGCCAACTTCTTCTTCAACACCGGCGTCGATGATCACGGGGTGATGTATGCCGACGAGCCGTGGTCGCGCCCCGGCGATTATGTGCTGGTGCGCGCCCTGACCGATCTGGTCTGCGTGTCGTCCGCCTGCCCGGACGATACCTCGCCGGCCAATGGCTGGAACCCGACCGACATCCATGTGCGCAGCTATTCCGGCGCGGAACCCTTCAAGCGGGCCATCGCCATCCGCCCCACCAAAGATTCGGAGCCGACAATGACCAAGGAAACCGGGTTTCACGGCAGCCTGTCGAAACTCACCCGCAACTTCGTTGAATACCGCGGCTACTGGCTGGCCAATGCCTTCGCCGCCGCCGGGCCGATCGAGGAATACTGGGCCTGTCGCCAGAAATCGGTGGTCATGGACCTGTCGGCCTTGCGGAAATGGGAAATCACCGGGCCGGACGCCGAGGCGCTTTTGCAATACACGCTGACCCGCGACATGAAGAAACTGGCGGTGGGTCAGATCGTCTATTCGGCGATGTGCTATCCGCACGGCGGCATGATCGACGATGGCACTGTTTTCCGTCTGGGGCAGGACAATTTCCGCTGGATCGGCGGCGACGATTATTCCGGCATCTGGCTGCGCGAGCAGGCGGAAAAGCTGGGGCTGAAGGTGCTGGTGCGGTCCTCGACCGATCAGCTGAACAATCTGGCGGTGCAGGGGCCGGAAAGCCGCGATCTCTTGAAAAAAGTGATCTGGACGCCGCCGCATCAGCCCAGCATGGATGAACTTGGCTGGTTCCGCTTTACCGTGGGTCGCATCGGGGCTGCCGACGGGGTGCCGGTTGTGGTGTCCCGCACCGGTTATACCGGCGAGCTGGGCTATGAGGTCTGGTGCCACCCCAAGCACGCCGGGCAGGTCTTTGATGCAATCTGGGAAGCTGGCAAGGATCACGGGCTGACACCGATGGGCTTGCAGGCGCTGGACATGCTGCGGATCGAGGCGGGGCTGATCTTCGCGGGCTATGACTTTTCCGACCAGACAGACCCGTTCGAGGCGGGCATCGGTTTTACCGTGCCGCTGAAAACCAAGCATGATGATTTCATCGGTCGCGAGGCGCTGTTGCGCCGCAAGGAACACCCCAGCCGCAAAATGGTCGGTCTGGTGATCGACGGCAACGTGACCGTCGGCCACGGCGACTGCGTTCATGTCGGGCGGGCGCAAATTGGCGAAATCACCTCGGCGATGCGCTCGCCGATCCTCGGGGCAAACATCGCCTTGGCGCGGGTCGATGTGGCCCATGCGGAAATCGGCACCGAGGTGGAGGTGGGCAAACTTGACGGACATCAAAAACGTCTGCCGGCAAAGATTGTCGGCTTTGCCCATTACGACCCGAAAAAGACCCGGCCCCAATCCTGAGCGGCCGCAGTCCTGAGAGAATGCGATGCGGACAATCCTTGAACAGCTTGGTGGCGAACCCGCACTGCGCGCCCTTGTCAATCACTTCTACGATCTGATCGAAACCGATCCGCGCGGCGAAAACCTGATGCGCCTGCACTTTCGCGGCCACGGGCTGGCGCATGTGCGCGAAGAACAATTCGCCTTCCTCTCCGGCTTCCTGGGCGGGCGGCGTTATTACGAGGAAAAGCATGGCAGCATGGAGGTGCGGCTGATGCACGCCCATGTGCCGATAGCACTTGAGGATGCCGAAAGCTGGCTGGCGCTGATGGATCAGGCGATTGCCGATCAGGGCCATTCCGGCCCGCATATCGACAAAATGCGCGCCGCCTTCCGGCGGGTGGCGCTGATTCTGGTCAACGAGCTTCGGGAATGGGGGCGGCCTGCCGAAACTCCGGCAGGGTGAAAGGGGGCGGGGTGAACCCCGCCCTACTTGCCGATGAACGCGTGCAGCCGTGCCGTCATCCGGCGCTTGCCACGGTAACCGCGACACCGCTTGCGACCATGGCATCGGCGATCGGCTCCGGGGGCGGGCGGTCGGTGAACAGCCCGTTCACCTCGCCGAACCCGCAGACCGAAATCAGCCCGCGTCGCCCGAACTTGGTGGCGTCGGTCACCACCAGCCGCCGCTCGCCGCGGCTCAGCACCATGCGGGCGAATTCCGCCTCGTCGAGATCGAAGTCCATGATGCCCGAGGTGTCGACGGCGCCCGCCGAGATCACCGCATGGGTGACGGTAAAGCGGGCGATGAAATCCAGCGCCGACTTGCCGAAGGCGGCCCCTGAGTCGGGGCGCAGTTCGCCCCCCGCCATGTAAACGCGGTTGCCGTTCACCGTCGCCAATGTGCGGGCGATATCCGAGGAATTGGTCACCACCGTCAGCCGCCGCCGCTGCGTCAGTTCCCGCGCCAGATAACTGGTCGTCGTCCCGGTATCGAGCATCACCGCCTCGCCATCGCGGATCGTCGCGGCGACGGCGCGGGCAATGGCGCGCTTGGCCACCGCATTGTCGCGCATCCGCTTCTGGAACGGCGCTTCGCCGGTCTGTCCGGCCATCCCCACCGCGCCATGCATGCGGATCAGGGCGCCGCTGTCCTCAAGCGGTTTCACATCGCGGCGGATGGTTTCCAGCGATACGCCCAGACGTTCGGCCAGCGCCGAAATCGCCAGCGTGCCCTGGTCCTCCAGCAGTTTCAGAATATCGGCATGGCGTTTTGACAGCATGGGTCGCTCCGGATCGTTTACGGCGATGCTATTGGATTTCAACCGGCAATGCAATAAACGGGCATGATACGGGCAAATAAATCACAAAATACCACATTTACGGATTGACAGACTCGGCGCACAGCCCGCATTCTTGCCGCGTTGACCGAGGGGGAAGACGATGAGCATTGAGCGGATCCGCGCCTTGCCCTGCTGGCAGGGCGACATCAGCGCCGAGGTGCTGAAGGGCGGCCTTTCCAACGAAAGCTGGAAAGTCACCGACAGCGCTGGCGCCCATGTCGTGCGTTTCGGCATTGATTTTCCCTTCCACCACGTCTTTCGCGACCGCGAGGTCATTGCCGCCCGCGCCGCCCATGCCGCCGG
>JANMDM010000238.1:0-5920 GCA_031376305.1 Pseudomonadota bacterium
GATTGACGCCATGCGTCGTTACCGCGAGGCGATTGACCAGGGGCTTTTGAAAATCATGTCGAAGATGGGGATTTCGGTGATCTCCTCCTATCGCGGCGGTTTGAACTTTGAAGCTGTGGGTCTGTCCCGCGCCATGGTCGCTGAATACTTCCCCGGCATGCAAAGTCGTATTTCCGGGATTGGCGTCAGCGGCATCCAGCACAAGGTCGAAGAAATTCACAGCCGGGGCTGGAAGGGCGGCACCGACGTTTTGCCCATTGGCGGTATCTACAAGGCGCGGCGTTCCGGCGAAAAGCACGCCTGGGAAGCGCAGACCATGCATATGCTGCAAACCGCCTGCGACCGTGCCTCCTACGATCTGTGGAAGCAGTATTCGGCGGCGATGCGGGCCAACCCGCCGATCCATCTGCGTGACCTTCTGGACATCAAGCCTTTGGGCCGTCCGGTGCCGATTGAGGAGGTGGAATCGATCACCTCGATCCGCAAGCGCTTTGTGACGCCGGGGATGTCGCTGGGCGCCTTGTCGCCCGAAGCGCACAAGACCCTGAACGTTGCCATGAACCGCATCGGGGCGAAGACTGACAGCGGAGAGGGGGGCGAGGATCCGGCGCATTTCGTGCCGGAATCCAATGGCGATAACCCATCGGCCAAGATCAAGCAGGTGGCCTCGGGGCGGTTCGGGGTGACGGCGGAGTACCTCAACGCTTGTGAAGAACTGGAAATCAAGGTGGCGCAGGGGGCGAAGCCTGGTGAAGGTGGTCAGCTTCCGGGAATGAAAGTCACGGCGTTGATCGCGCGGCTGCGGCATTCGACGCCGGGGGTGACGCTGATTTCGCCGCCGCCGCATCACGACATCTATTCCATCGAAGATCTGGCGCAGCTGATTTATGACCTGAAACAGATCAACCCGCGCGCCAAGGTGACGGTGAAGCTGGTTGCCAGCTCTGGTGTCGGGACGATTGCGGCGGGCGTCGCCAAGGCCAAGGCCGATATTATCCTGATTTCGGGTCACAATGGCGGCACCGGGGCCAGCCCCGGCAGCTCGATCAAATATGCGGGCATGCCTTGGGAAATGGGCCTGACCGAGGCGCATCAGGTGCTGGCGATGAACAAGCTGCGCGACCGGATCACCTTGCGCACCGACGGCGGGCTGCGCACCGGGCGCGATATCATCATTGCCGCGATGATGGGGGCCGAGGAATACGGCATCGGCACGGCGGCGCTGATCGCCATGGGCTGCATCATGGTGCGTCAGTGCCAGTCGAACACCTGCCCGGTGGGGGTTTGCACCCAGAACGAGGCTTTGCGCGAGAAGTTCACCGGCACCGCCGACAAGGTGGTGAACCTGATCACCTTTTATGCGCAGGAGGTCCGTGAGATTCTGAGCCAGATCGGCGCGCGGTCACTGGACGAGGTGATCGGGCGGGCTGACCTGTTGACGCAGGTGTCGCGCGGTCATGCGGATCTGGATGACCTTGACCTGAACCCGCTCTTGATCACCGTCGATGGCTTTGACCGCATCGTCTATGACCGCTCAAAACCCCGCAATGTGGTGCCAGATACGCTGGATGCGGAGATTATCCGCGATGGCGCGCGCTTCTTTGACGAGGGCGAAAAGATGCAACTGTCCTATGCGGTCAGGAACACCCACCGCACCATCGGCACCCGCGCGTCCAGCCATATCGTGCGGAATTTCGGGATGAAGAACAGCCTTCAGCCCGATCATCTGACGGTGAAGTTGACGGGGTCGTGCGGGCAAAGTCTGGGGGCTTTCGCCGCACCCGGACTGAAGATCGAAGTATCGGGCGATGCCAATGATTATGTCGGCAAGGGTCTGTCGGGCGGTATCATCGTTGTGCGGCCGCCGATGGGGTCGCCGCTGGAGGCCGGTGAAAACACCATCATCGGCAATACGGTTCTTTATGGCGCCACCGATGGCTATTTGTTTGCCTCTGGCCGGGCAGGCGAACGCTTCGCGGTCCGCAACTCGGGCGCGCAGGTGGTGATCGAAGGCTGCGGCTCGAACGGGTGCGAATACATGACCGGCGGGGTGGCGGTGATTCTGGGCTGGATCGGTGCCAACTTTGGCGCCGGCATGACCGGCGGCATGGCGTACGTCTATGACCCTGAAGGTGAGTCGAGCGAGCTGCTGAACATGGAAAGCATCGTCACATCGGCAGTCTGCCATCCGCATTGGGAAGGCCAGCTGAAGGGGTTGATTGAACGGCATTTGCATGAAACCGGTAGCCGCCGCGCTGCCGGGATATTGCAGGACTGGGCGACCGAGCGCGGCAATTTCATCCAGATCTGCCCCAAGGAAATGCTGATCCACCTGCCCCATCCGCTGTCGGACGCGCGTCAGGCTGTGCCAGCTGAGTGATAAACGCCTGATGCGGTCGGCATGGCTTTACCTTGGGGGGGCAGACGCCTAGCTTGGCGTCCATGGAGTCGGTCGCAACACATATGGATTTCCACGCCGCCCGCGCCCTGCTGGAGTGGCAGATGGAACTTGGCGCCGATGAGCCGATCGGCGCGGTTCCGGTCAACCGCTATGACCTGGTGGCCGAGGTGCCGAAAGCTGCGGCCGTGGCACAGGTGGCACAAGGGGCGGTCGCTGAAACCTTGGACGCGGTTGCGGCTGCCCGCGCCGCTGTCGCGGGGATCGCACATCTTGACGATCTGGCCGAAGTGCAGGCGGGCTATGATCTGTGTGATCTGAAAAAAGGCGCGCGGAACTTTGTCTTTGCCGATGGCAACCCTGCGGCGCGGGTGATGATCATCGGCGAAGCGCCGGGACGCGATGAGGATCTGGAGGGGCGGCCTTTTGTGGGGCGCGCCGGGGCGATGCTGGACCGGATGTTCGCGGCCATCGGTTTGTCGCGCAATGCGCCGGATGTTGCGGCAGCACTTTACATCACCAATGTCCTGCCCTGGCGGCCACCGTCGAACCGCGATCCTGAGCCTGCGGAAATTGCCATGATGCGGCCGTTTTTGGAAAAGCATGTGGCCTTGGCGGACCCTGATCTGATCGTGCTGATGGGCAATACGCCTTGCGCGGCGGTCCTTGGCCAGCGCGGCATTTTGCGGCTGCGCGGGCGGTGGGCGGAAGGGTTTGGAAAGCCGGTATTGCCGATGACCCATCCCGCCTATCTGCTGCGCACCCCCGCTGCCAAGCGCGAGGCCTGGGCGGATCTGCTGGAACTGAAGGCGCGATTGAACAGGGCAGGGTAATGGCGATTAACGACAGCAAAGAGTTTATCGCGGTTCGAATTGCGATTTTGACGATCTCGGACACCCGCGCTCCGGCCGACGACAAGTCCGGCGATACTCTGGTCGAGCGGCTGATCGGCGCGGGCCATGTTCTGGCAGCCAGGACCATCCTGCCCGATGAGCGGGCGCTGATTGCGGCAAAGCTGCGCCAGTGGGTGGCGGACCCGGCGATCGACGTGGTGATTTCCACAGGCGGCACCGGGCTGACCGGCCGCGATGTTACCGTCGAGGCGCACCGGGACGTCTATGAGAAGGAAATCGAGGCTTTTGCCACGGTGTTCACCCTTGTCTCAATGCAAAAAATCGGCACCAGCGCTGTGCAATCGCGGGCCACAGGCGGTGTGGCGGGCGGCACCTATCTGTTTGCGCTTCCGGGCAGTCCGGGGGCGTGCCGGGATGCCTGGGATGAGATTTTGAAATTCCAGCTCGACTACCGTCACCGGCCCTGCAACTTTGTGGAAATCATGCCGCGGCTGGAGGAACACAAGCGCCGCAAGTGACGACAGGTCAGCCAGCACACCCCTGAACGTCGATAACGTCGCCCTTGGCCGTGAAGATCGTATAGCGCAGGCTGGACCGGTCCAGGCTGAAGGGCTTTGCCATTGACGGCACAAGGTCCGACACTTCGACAAGTGCCCCATCCGCTGCGGTCGTTTCGACCGAAGAAACCCACACCGAGCTGTCGGATAGTTCCACCACGACGAAATCGCCATCGACGGCGGCGGGAAGGGCGATGGTGGTGGTCAGGCGCAGCCCGTCGCTTATCGGCGCCACCGTGCAGCGCGGCTGGCTGATGCCGGCCGCCCTGGCGCTGCGCGGCGCTTGGTCCAGAGCCGCGCGAATGGCCGGGTCAACCTTGGTAGCGGATGACAGGTCGGCCGACACATCGACGGTGATCGGCACACAGACATCCTGACAGACACCAAGCGTGATGCTAGCGGTGACTGAAACCGGGTCGCCAGGGGTTGCGGGTTGGAATTCGATGGGCAGCAAAAGGTCGTTCTTGTAGCCGATGGACCGCAGACCGCTCAGCACAAAAACAGAGGGGCGTGGCCAGTGGTAGGTGACGCCGGTGATATTGGTGGACCCGGTCCAGTCAAATTGCGGCGGGATGCCTGCGTCACCGGGTGCGCGCCAATAGGTCTTCCATCCCTCGGCAAGTGTCAGGTGCAGGGCGGCCATCTGGGTGCCGGTTTCGGTGCGCCAGCCGCCGAGGATTTCGGCGTTGATCAGATCGTCGGGCAGTTGCTGGGCATCCGCAGCACCCGTTGCCAGCGCGACAGCCAGAAGACCGCAGGAAATGGCTTTCATGGTTTTCGGGTTTGGTTTCATAGGCCGAAACATAGAGGCTTCGTCGCAGAAGGGGAATCACTTCCCCGTTAGTGCCTGTCTGGCGACAAAACCGGTATCCACTTTTGTCTGACATGCTCTAGCGGGCGGTTATCGGGCAGTCTGGCCCGAAAGGTCGGGGAAAGCCTACTTGCGCTTGGCGATCAGGCAGCACATTTTCAGGGGGCAGGAGGTGTGAATGAATCTTGTCGGTAAGCTTTTGATCGCCATGCCCGGAATGGGCGATCCGCGTTTTGAGCATAGCGTTATCTTTCTGTGCGCCCATTCGGACGAAGGCGCGATGGGGTTGATGGTGAATAAACCTGCGCCCGATCTGAACTTTGACAAACTGCTTGCGCAGCTTGGTATTGCGCGAAACGATCTGACGCAGGACATCCAGATACATTTGGGCGGTCCGGTCGAACATGCCCGCGGCTTTGTGCTGCACTCGGGCGATTATCGCGGCCATGGCACCACGATGCGCGTTGATGCGCGTTTTGGCATGACCGCCACTTTGGACATTCTGCAAGACCTTGCATCCGGCGAAGGGCCCGAAAGTTCGCTTCTGGCGCTGGGGTATGCGGGATGGGGGCCGGGGCAGCTTGAGAGTGAAATTCTGGCCAATGGCTGGCTGACCTGTGACGCCACAGCCGATCTGGTATTTTCCGGCCCCAGTTCGCGCAAATGGGACGGGGCTTTGCGGTCGCTTGGGGTCGATCCCCTGACGCTTTCGGCGACGGCGGGGCGGGCGTGAGATGGGGTTAGTCTAGGCCCCGGATCGTGGTGCGGCGGCGCGGCGCAGACGGTCGTTGATGGCACAGCCAAGGCCATGGTCGGGTACGGGGGCAACGGCGATGCGCCCCCCCGCCCCGGCGTGGCTGTCGGCTTGGCGCAGGGCGTGGAACAAATTGGCGGCAGCTTCGACCAGATCACCGGCCGGGGACAGGTTCAGGTCTGCGGCAGGGCAATGCCCCCCGAAACCCAGCCAGAATTCACCCGGCTCAGCTTGGGTGGCGTTGAGCCGCACAGCGGCGGCAGGCGCGTAGTGCGAGGCGAGCTGGCCGGGTGCCGACGGGCGGTCGGCCCCTTCGGCCAAAGCCGCAAGGCGGGTTCCAAGGCAGGCTTCAAGCGCTTCTGCCGGAAGACCGCCGGGACGCAGAAGCGTGGGGGCCGGATCAAACCCAAGAATGGTGGATTCGACGCCAACCGCGCAGGCGCCGCCATCGACGACGGCGGCGATGCGACCGGACAGCCCCGCCAGAACATGGTCGGCCCGTGTCGGGCTGACGCGGCCGCTGGGATTGGCCGAAGGTGCGGCGAT
>JANMDM010000284.1:0-3119 GCA_031376305.1 Pseudomonadota bacterium
AGCTTTGGGTCGGCATGTCCCTTTCGGCGAAGTCCACCAGGATCGGCACCTCCCCCGTCAGGTCCGCCTGTTTATAGCGGCTGGTTTTCAGCCCCCGGCAGAGCGAGCCGGAAAACTCCATATTGATCCGCACCGAGCGCAAAAGCCCCATGTAGGTTTTAAAGCCCTCGGCGATGATCGCCGCGCCCTGATAGGTCGGAAATGCCCGGTCGCCGGGTTTTTCGGCAAGGCTTTTGGCCAAAAGCAAAGCGATGTAGCGACCACGCTGGCGGCTATCTTCGGGGTCAGAAAACTGCGTCAAAGCAAGATCGCCCAGTGTCAGGCAAACCACTTCTTGCGAGGAATGCCCCTGCGCTATCAAAGCCTTGATCACCACTTCCTGTCGGCGCTGAAACGCCTTCTGGTCGAACTTTTCGCGCAACTCGCTCAGATCCTCGCCGGGATGCAGATCGGCGAACACTGACCCAAAGGACGCGCCGGAATTGATCGCCGCGTTCATTTCCTCCGCCGCCATATGGTCTTGCAGCGTGACCACGGCCTGGCCCACCCAAGGCAGGGCTTCAATCTCGCGCCTGATGCCTTCGGCCATCAGAAAGGCGAAGTTCGGCGAACACCAATAGGTCGGCAGCCGGAAGCTGACCGCCACCACCCCCGGCGCGGTGATGGACACCGCCTCGATGAACCCCATGTCGGTCACGGGTTCATCAAGTTCGGGGTCCATCACCAGATCAAGGCGCGCCCAAACGTCGGCCAGCTCAGATGCCTGAATGAGCGCGTGTTCCATACCCGTTACTCGGCCGCGATTGACATCGGCTGCTTGGCGAATTCCGCTTTGCGCGCCTTGATGTCGATGTTGTAAAGCCGCGCCGCATTCAGCCCGAGGATCTTTTCCTTGACCTCATCGGTCAGCTGCACACCGACGCGTTCCGCCGAGATATCCTCGGGGATCTTGAAGGCCCAAAGCCGCTCGACCAGCCATTTCGGCGTCCAGATCGCATAGTCCGATCCAAACAGGATCTTCTCAGGCCCGATCCAGAATAGCAGTTCGGCGATCACTTCGGCGAAATAGCGCGGGCGGGTGTGAATGAAGGGCAGCGCCACCGCCAGACCGGCGTAAACGTTGGTTTCCTGTGTGGCGATCCAGCAGAAATCATCCAGACGCGGCAGGCCGGCATGTTCGACGATCCAGTTCAGATTCTGGAAATCGGTCGCGGCATAGTCGACATCATGCACATCGAACGCATCCTTGTTCAGCGGGATGATCGTCGGGCC
Source organism: Pseudomonadota bacterium (assembly GCA_031376305.1). Classification (GTDB taxonomy): domain Bacteria; phylum Pseudomonadota; class Alphaproteobacteria; order Rhodobacterales; family Rhodobacteraceae; genus TMP-24. The sequence continues at coordinate 1,273 of JANMDM010000284.1, forward strand.
TTTGTGGACATGGATGTTCTTGATGCCGAGCTTGTCGCACAGCTCAAAGCATTTATAGGCATCGGGATCATTCAGCTTCCAGCCTTTGGATGAGCCGTTCCATTCGGCCGTGTACATCTTGACGCCTTTGATATCGTACGTCTCTTTCATGTAGTGAATGTATTCCAGCGCCTTTTCCCCATCGCGCGGATCAAACGATCCGTTGACGATGAAGCGGTTGGGGTACTTCTTTGACACCGTGTGGTTGCGCTCGATGGTGTTGAAGCCCTTTTTGTAGAAGTCCTTCAGGTAGGTCGAATTCAGGATGGCGATGTCATCGGGGCCGTTGATGAACAGATCGTTGTAAAGATCGGCCTCGGTGTATTTCTCGAACTTCGACTTTTCCCACAGCTGCTCTTTCGGGCTGAGGTTGGCGTGGTAGGCGTAAAAGCAGTCGATGAACTGCTTGCCATGAATGTTCTTCTGGTTTTCCGGGCTGCCGTCCCAGAAATGGGTGTGGCCATCGACCACGAAAATCTCTTTGCCTTCGGGGGTTACAAACATCGTGGTTGCCTTTCGGGTCATCGCGCAAAAGCGCGGTTGAATGGGGTGGCGCGGGGTTGCCCCCGCGCCAAAGGGTCAGATGAATTCCAGCATCTCGTTCATGTCGCCATAAAGGATGACGGTGTTGTCATCGGCGCGCACCATCCGGCCGTAATGGGTCGAGGAGTTCACCTCGAACAGCTCAGCCGTCATCTCGCGGCCCAGATATTCGCTGATCTCATCCATCTTGAAGATCAGCTTGCCGTTGCCGTCGATGCGGATCAACGCCGGGTTATAGGTGACAGTCACCCCCGGTTTTTGATCCATGAATTCGGCGATGGCGCGGGCCTCGACCGAATCCGACATCGTCACACCGCATTGATGTGAAACGGTTTTCTCAAAGGTGATATCCTTCATCGCCTTGAAGATGTTGTCGTGCGAATTGTCGCGGGCAATATTTGACATAGGTTTTCCTTTCAGCGGGACAGGTTGAGTTCGCCGAGGATCTTGGCGAAACGCTCTTCGGATACGGCGCGCGCCTCCTCGAAACTCACCGGTTTGGAATGGGCCTTGCTCCAGATCGGCTGCAGCTGCTTGGCGGCCTTGTCGGCCAGGGCTGCGTGCTTCATCACCCAGGACTGGACCAGGGTGCGGTTCTGCGCGCCGAATTTTTCGTCATTGGCCAACAGCCAGATCAGGTCGATGGTATTGGCCAGATTGCGCTCATAATCACCTTCGGCCGCCGCGATCACCGAGGGGGTCATGAAGTCGTTGTTGGGCGCACCAGCCTGCATCAGGAAGCCTGAGCGGAACAATTCGCCAACCAGCGGCTCAAACACCAGATTGGTGGCAAAATACTGCTCAAGATAGTCGGCCGACCCCATGATCGTCTCGATGGCTTCGCGGGTGCCCTGCCAGATGTCATCTTCCATCCAGGCCTTCTTGCCCGCTTCGTCATCCCAGCCCGCGATATCCATGCCGATTTCGGCCAGATAAAGCGTGATGTCCTGGCTCAGGCGCAGTTTGTAGGACGAATTGGTCAGCGTGGCGTTGTTGATCATCTGGGTGTAGCCGTAGCGCTGCGCCTGCATCAGCGCGACACCAAGGCCGAATTCAGCGTGCTTCCAGGCGCCAAGGTGTTTTTGCAGAACCTTGCCCCAGGCCGCATCAAAGGCGTGCTGGGCGCCGGATTTACGACCGTTGTTGATGACCGCCTGAACCATCACCTCGATGCGCGACTGGCGCTGGTAATGAGTGCGTTCCCATTCCTGATCCGGGGCGCGAAAGGCGTGCCAGTTCGAACTTTTGGCCTGGGTGCTGTCTTT
>JANMDM010000301.1:0-11148 GCA_031376305.1 Pseudomonadota bacterium
GTCGAAGACGATCCGGTGAGTTTTTCCGGCGAAGGCATCGATTTGCGCGTCACCTACGGGATCGCCTACTACCCCGATCACCGGGTTGATGTGCTGTTTTCGGACCGTATCGTGCCGATCTGTTCGCCGGACTTTGCCGCGCATATGGCAAGCGGCATCGCCGGGGTTCAGGACGATCAGTTCATTCATACCGATTGGGGTACTGCCTATGTGACGCCGCCGTCCTGGCCCGCATGGATGGCCCGCGCCCGCATCCCCCGGCATCCTGATGCAAGTGCCGGCATTCATGTGGCGCTTACCAGCCTTGCCATCTGTGCCGCCCGTGAAGGTTTGGGTTTGGCGCTGGCCCCGGAACATGTGGCGGCGCGCGATCTGGTGGCCGGCAGGCTGGTGGTGCCAGACCCGGCATTTCTGCCGATGCCGTCAGACTATGTGCTGATCCATACCCAGGCCCAAGCCCGGCGCAAACCGCTGCAAGCGTTGATTGCGCATCTGAAAGCGGCGGCCTAGAGCAGAGTGACGTTTGATAGAAACGCCATCCTGCTCTGGGTTTTTAAGCTGTCGCGTGATTCATGCGGAAAACCGGATGCCACTTTTCCGCATCACGCTCTAGCCGCCGGTATGGCTCATATGGCGGGTCATTTGGCCTGCGACTTTTTGGCGGGAATAGTCAAAATCATGGCCCTTGGGTTTGCGGGCAATCGCGGCGCGGATCGCCCGCTCCAGGGCGCTATCTTCGGGGCTGGCGCGCAGCGGGGCGCGCAGGTCGGCCATATCTTCTTGCCCAAGGCACATGAACAATTCACCCGTGCAGGTTACCCGCACCCGGTTGCAGCTTTCGCAGAAATTATGGGTTAAGGGGGTAATAAAGCCGACCTTTTGCCCGGTTTCTCCGATCTCCACATAGCGCGCGGGCCCCCCGGTGCGCAGTGGCAGGTCGGTCAGCGTCAGCCGTTCGGCCAACCGGGCGCGCAGGTCTTTCAGCGGCCAGTACTGATCGAGCCGCAGCTCTTCGCCCATCTCGCCCATCGGCATGACCTCGATAAAGGTCGAGTCATGGCCTTCGGCGGCGCACCATTGCAAAAGGTCGAACAGCTCGTCCTCATTAAATCCTTTCAGCGCCACGGTATTGATCTTGACCTTAAGTCCTGCGGCCTTGGCCGCCGTAATTCCGTCAAGCACCTGCGCCAGTTTTCCCCAGCGGGTAATATCCTGAAACTTCCGCGCATCCAGCGTATCAAGCGACACATTGACCCGCTGCACCCCACATTCGGCAAGTTCACCGGCAAAACGCGCCAGCTGTGAGCCATTGGTGGTCAGCGTCAGTTCCTTGAGCTCGCCGCTGTCCAGATGCCGTGACATGGCGCGGAAGAAAGTCATGATACCCTTGCGCACCAAAGGCTCGCCGCCGGTAATGCGCAGCTTTTCCACGCCCAGCCGTATAAAGGCGGTGCACAGCCGGTCCAGCTCCTCCAGTGTCAGCAGGTCTTTCTTCGGCAGGAACTGCATATGTTCGGACATGCAATAGGTGCAGCGAAAATCGCAGCGATCCGTCACCGAGACACGCAGGTAACTGATCGGACGGGCAAAGGGGTCTATGAGCGGGGTCATAACGCTGAACCTATGCCCCGATGGCGCCAGTCACAAGAGCGGCTCAAGATACTTTGATGCCTCTTTGCGGGCGAAGGTCTTCAAATAGGGTCCATGCTCCGCCAGCCACAGGCGCGCCCGCTCCGGGTCGTGTTTGGACAGATCGCGCAGCCACCAGGCGATGGCCTTTTGGATAAACCATTCGCGGTCCGGCGTCAGTGTCGCCGCCCAACCCAGAACCCGGTCACGGGTCGCCAGATCCTCGGGTTTGGGAAAGTTCTGTTTGGTCCAGGGCAGGGTGATCACCAAGGCCGCGCGCCGCACCCAGAAATTCTCATGAGTGATCCAGGTTTCAACCTCGTCCAATCGCGAAGGGTCGGCCAAAAGCCGCCGTTCGCCTGCATCGCAGACGTGATCGGCAATCGCCCAGGCGTCGAAATCCGGCACCCAGGAGGTGATCAGCCACCAAGCCCCATAGTCACCCTTGATCCGCGCCTGTGTCAGCAGCTTTGCCGCCGCCACACGGGCTTCGTGGATATTGCTTTGCCACAGCCCGTCAGCCAGCGCCACGCGGCCCGGCACATCCAGTTGCGCGCGCCATTCCAGCGTAAGAGCGGTAACTGTCGGAACCGTCACGCCAAGATATGCGCGCGGGGCTTTATGATAGGCTGCCGCTTCGGTTGCGCGGGTGGGGTCACCCGCCGCACGCAATTGGTTCAGGGCATCATCAAGGGTCATTCCACCGTTACCGATTTTGCCAAGTTCCGCGGCTGGTCCACATCGGTGCCTTTGGCGCAGGCGGTGTGATAGGCCAAAAGCTGTGCCGGGATCGCATAGAGTATCGGTGCCATCAGCGGTGGGACGGTGGGCAGCACCAGCACCTTCCAGGCGCCTTCGCCTGCCTCATGGGCACCGCGGGCGTCGGTCATCAGCAACACCTTGCCATGGCGGGCCATCACCTCTTGCATATTGGACACGGTCTTTTCGAACAGCGCATCGCGCGGCGCCATGACCACCACCGGCACCATGCGGTCGATCAGCGCAATAGGGCCGTGCTTAAGTTCGCCTGAAGCATAACCTTCGGCATGTATATAGCTGATTTCTTTAAGTTTAAGGGCACCTTCAAGGGCTAACGGATACATCGGCCCGCGCCCCAGAAACAGCACATCCTGCGCTTCGGCCACCGCTTCGGCGAGGCTGGCGATTTCGCCTTCGCGGGTCAGCGCCTGATTAACCAGCCCCGGCAATGCCCCAAGATCAGCCAGATGCCCCGCGACCTGCGCAGGCGTCAGCCGCCCGCGATCCTGCGCCGCTTTCAAGGCCAGCATCAGCAGCACCAGCAACTGGCAGGTGAAGGCCTTGGTTGAGGCGACGCCGATTTCAACCCCCGCCAAAATAGGCAAGGCCACATCGCTTTCGCGGGCGATCGACGACGTCGGCACATTGACCACCGAAACGATCTTTTCAACCTTGCCCTGACAGTAGCGAAGGGCTGCCAGCGTGTCGGCGGTTTCCCCGGACTGGCTGACGAACATCGCGAAAGACTTGGCGGGCATCGGCGGTTCGCGATACCGAAACTCCGAGGCGACATCGACCTCACAGGGCAGACCGGCCAGGCTTTCGAACCAGTATTTCGCCGTCAGGCACGCATAGGATGCGGTGCCACAGGCGACCAGTGTCAGCCGCTCAAGCCCGGAAAAATCCAAGCTGTCAGGCAGGTTCAGTTTGCCAGCCTTCAGGTAATGGGCAAGCGCATTGCCAAGCACTGCCGGTTGTTCGGCGATCTCTTTGGCCATGAAATGCTTGTAGCCAGCCTTTTCGATCCGGGTCTGGTCGAGGTTGATGCGCATGGCTTCGCGGTTGGCGCGGCGGCCTTCACGGTCAAAAATCTCGGCCCCGGAGCGGGTGACAAAGGCGTAGTCGCCTTCCTCAAGATAGGTAATGCGGTCGGTCAGGGGCGACAGGGCTATGGCGTCTGAGCCGACAAACATCTCGCCCTCGCCATGACCAATGGCCAGAGGCGAGCCCTTGCGGGCAGCAACGATCAGATCGTCTTCGCCGTCAAACAAGAAGCACAAAGCGAAAGCCCCCTTCAGACGGGCCAGGGTTGCGGTGGCCGCATCGCGCGGGGTCTTGCCCTGGTCGAGGTAATGGTGGGCCAGCATCACCACCGTTTCAGTGTCGGTCTCTGACTCAGGTGTCAAACCCGCTGCCGCAAGTTCGGCGCGCAGCTCACGGAAGTTTTCGATAATGCCGTTATGAACGACCGCGACCGGACCAGAGCGGTGCGGATGGGCGTTGCCGACCGTGGCCGCCCCATGCGTGGCCCAGCGGGTGTGGCCAATGCCCGACTTTCCGGCAAGCGGGTTATGGACCAACAGATCCGAAAGGTTCACCAGCTTGCCCACCGCCCGGCGGCGATCGAGCTTGCCGTTGTGGACGGTGGCGATCCCGGCGGAATCATAACCACGATACTCCAGTCGTTTCAGCGATTCGACCAGCAATGGGGCGACTTCGTGGCTGCCCAGCACACCGACAATTCCACACATTATTCGGTCTCTTTCTGGCGCAATTGCGATTGTGCCTTGAACTTTTCGAACAATTTCTTGGCAAGCCCCGGTTTTGTCACCTGCTTGGTCCGGCCCAGCGCCAATGCGTCGTCCGGCACGTTTTCAGTGATGACGGAACCCGATGCGGTCATAGCACCCGCGCCGATTGTCACCGGGGCCACCAGCATCGTGTCCGAACCGATGAAGGCGCGCGCGCCAATCTCGGTGCGATGTTTGTTCACGCCGTCATAGTTGCAGGTGATCGTGCCCGCGCCGATATTGGTGTATTCGCCAATATGCGCGTCACCCAGATAGGTCAGATGGCCGACCTTAACGCCTTCGTCCAGAATCGCATTCTTGATCTCGACGAAGTTGCCGACATGCACATCTTCGGCCAGTTCCGCCCCCGGTCGAAGCCGCGCAAAGGGGCCGACAACACCGCCCCTGCTGATGTGGCAGCCTTCCAGATGGCAAAAGCTTTTGATCTCGGCTTCTGATTCCACGGTCACACCGGGGCCGAAAAATACATTGGGGGCGATGGTCGTGTCGCGGCCGACATAAGTGTCGAAGGCAAAGAACACTGTTTCGGGCGCGGTCAGCGTGACGCCATTTTCCAACGCCTCGGCGCGGGCGAAGGCCTGAAATGCGGCTTCGGCGGCGACCAGATCTTGACGGCTGTTGACGCCCAGGGTCTCAACCTCATGGCAGGTCACGACCCGTGCCGTCAGGCCCTTTGCCCGCGCCGCGCCCGCCACATCGGTCAGGTAATATTCGCCCGCAGCATTGTCATTGCCAAGCCCCGCCACAAGCTCCGCCAGTAGGCCCGCATCGGCGCAAAGCACGCCGCTGTTCATCAGGGTCAAGCTGCGTTCGGCAGGGTTTGCATCCTTGAATTCAACAATCTTTTCAAGTGTATCAGCCCCAGAAACGATCAGCCGCCCGTAGCGGGTCATCGGGTCGGATTCAAAGCCAAGAACCACCACATCGGCATCTGCCCTGACCATCGCCTCCAGGGTTTCAGGGCGGATGAAGGGCGTGTCGCCATAGAGCACCACAGCTTTGCCGTCAAAGCCCGCCAGTGCCACCATCGCCTGGGCCACCGCATGGCCGGTGCCCAGTTGTTCGGCCTGCAACACGATCTCGGCGCCGTCGTCATAGGCGCGCGCGGCGGCCGCAACCTGATCGGCACCGATACCGGCCACGATCACCGTGCGCTCCGGCTCCAATGCAGCCCCTGACCGCATTGCATGGACCAAAAGCGGGGCCCCTGCCACCTTATGCAGAACCTTTGGCAGGTCGGAATTCATCCGCGTTCCCTGTCCGGCGGCGAGGATGATAAGGGCGATGGCCATGAAACTCTTCTTTTCTTCTGTGCGCGACCGTTTTACCGATGGGCCGCAGCGCCGCAAGGGGCAGGGGATCACAAGACCTTACGGCAAGTTACAGGGCAGATTACATGGGTGCGGCCCCGCACCCAAGGGGGTTTAGTGCGAACGGTGATATTCGACCTTGACGGGACGCTTGCTGACACGTCTGCCGACCTGATTTCAGCTGCGAATACCTATTTTCGCACGCAAGGGGCGGGCGATCTGCTGGATCCGGCCACTGACGCCTATACCGCGCATCAAGGGGGGCGTGCCATGCTGCGCCTTGGCTTTTCGCGGCTGGGGGATTGGACCGAGGCGCAGGTCAACGCGGCCTATCCTGTGCTTTTGGAAGCCTATGAGGCCAACATCTGCCGCGAGACGCGCATGTACCCCGGCGCAATCGACGCGGTCGAGGCGCTAAGGGCGCTGGGTTTTTGTACTGGTATCTGTACCAACAAGCCCGAACATCTGGCACAGGTATTGCTGGAAAAGCTCGGGGTCCGCAGTTTGTTCGCAGCGCTTGTCGGTACCGGCACCTTGCCCGTCAGCAAGCCGGACCCGGCACCTTACCGTCTGTCGGTCGAACGGGCGGGGGGAAGGGTTGCACGCTCGATGCTGATCGGCGACACTGAAACTGACCGCAAAACCGGGCTTGCGGCGGGCGTTCCTGTTGTGCTTGTCACCTTTGGTCCGGAAGGCGATGGTGTGGCGCGCTTTGCCCCCGAGGCTTTGATCGGCCATTTCGATGAACTTCCCGCTTTGGCCGACCGCCTTATTCCGGTGTGACCCATGACCGACATCTTCACCAAACCCTTCACCCAGCAAGAGCCGATCCCCGAAGCCGGGATCGAAGCCGCCCTTGCGGTGATGCGCCACGGGCGGCTGCACCGCTATAACACCCTGCCAGGTGAGATCTGCGAAACCGCCGCTTTGGAGGAGGAATTCGCCGCCTTTACCGGGGCGCGTTACTGCCTGGCCGTCGCCTCGGGCGGCTATGCGCTTGGCTGCGCGCTGCGCGCCCTTAGGGTCAGCGCCGGGGATCGGGTTCTGACCAACGCCTTCACCTTGGCCCCGGTTCCGGGGGCGATTGCGGCGCTTGGCGCCCTTCCAGTTTTTGTCGAGGTTACCGATGATCTGGTCATTGATCTTGACGATCTGGCCGCCAAGGCTGCGACCTCGGGCGCCAAGGCGCTGATGCTTAGCCATATGCGTGGCCATATCTGCGACATGGACCGGCTCATGGCCATCTGCCGCGCCGCGAACCTGCCTGTGGTCGAAGACTGCGCCCATACGATGGGGGCGGCCTGGGCGGGGATCGCGTCGGGACGGCATGGTGCGATCGGCTGTTATTCCACCCAGACCTACAAACACATGAACTCCGGCGAGGGTGGGCTTTTGGTGTCGGATGATCCCGATCTTATGGCGCGCGCCATTCTCTTGTCGGGAAGCTATATGCTCTATCCCCGACACCGCGCCGCGCCGCCGCCTGAGGCCTTTGAAAAGGTGCGCTGGATCACGCCCAATGTCTCGGGCCGGATGGACAACCTGCGCGCCGCGATTTTGCGCCCGCAGTTGGCGGACCTGCCCGCCCAATGTGAGCGTTGGAACGGACTTTACCAAAGTATCGCGGCGGGGCTGGCCGATACCCCCGGCCTGCGGCTGATCGCCCGGCCGCTGGCGGAAAGCTATGTCGCCTCGTCCTTCCAGTTTCTCTTGCCGGACTGGTCCGCGACGGCGATTGAGGATCTTGTGCGCCGTTGCCTTGCGCGCGGCGTCGACCTCAAATGGTTTGGCGCGGCGGAACCCGCGGCCTTTACCTCGCGCCATGACAGTTGGCGCTATGCCGCCCCGCAACAGCTGCCGCAGACCGACCGGGTTCTGGCAGGGTTGATCGATATGCGCCTGCCTTTGACCTTCACCCCCGAAGACGCCGCCCTGATCGCCCGCATCATCCGCGCAGAAGTCGCGTCTCTTTGGCAAATCGGCGTTGGACACTGAAGCCCCAGTGACTGTGAACCAAGCGATTTGTGCAGGTATCTGTCGGGGTGCAAGAGCAAACCCGCACGCCCGACCGAACGCAGGATGAACTGGCGCGCATACAACCTCGCCGCGCGACACTCAATCTTAGCCGCAATCGGCGCAGGTGAAGGCCTCTGGCAAACCCGGCACGGGTCACTGCCCAGTTTTGTTCGGAAATGGTGCACCCGGAGCGATTCGAACGCCCGACCCTCAGATTCGTAGTCTGATGCTCTATCCAGCTGAGCTACGGGTGCGTAGGACGGGCATTTAGCGACCCCGGCGGGGCATTGCAAGGGTGAAAACGGCGGCTGTTGCTGAGAAAGTATGAGGGACCAAGAGCTGGCTAGTCGGCGGTTTTGATCGCCACAGTCTGGGTCAGGGCGCCGGTCTTGGCGTCGAAAATCAGGATCTGGTCCGCCTCGGTCACCACCGCCACCCAGCCGCGACCAAGGGTAACCGCGCTGGCCTTCGTTCCTGCGGGCAGGGTGATGGTTGGGGGCAGGGATGGCCGCGCGGCCATCGCTGTCGGGAAGCGGATGACAATCAGTGCAATGATGGTTATGAGGCCCACAATCATGGTTCCCGCCAGAACCGTCACCAGAAGTTTCAGGAAACGCAGGTTGGGCGGGGGCGTTCCCGCATCCCCATCTGGCGTCGGAGCAGTCGTCATGTCGGACATCGCCAGCCAATCCCTTCGGGTCGTGATCGGGGAAAACCCGCCTGAGCGTCTTGATAAGGCCTTGGCACGCGATGTGCCAGACGAAGCCGCGCTGTCGCGGTCGCGGTTGATGCGGCTTTTGGCGGAAGGCGCCATTTGCCGCGACGGGCAGCCGGTGACCGACGCCAAGGCGCGGGTCCGGGCGGGCGAAGTTTATGAAATCACCGTCGGTCCGGCGCAGGATGTGGCCACCGAGGCCGAGGATATTCCACTGAAAGTGATCTGGGAGGATGGCGATCTGATCGTCATCGACAAGCCGGCGGGCATGGTTGTGCATCCGGCACCGGGATCCTACAGCGGCACATTGGTCAACGCTTTGCTGCATCATTGCGGTGACACGCTGTCAGGTGTGGGCGGTGAAAAGCGCCCCGGCATTGTCCACCGCATCGACAAGGACACCACTGGGCTATTGGTGGTGGCGAAATCCGACCGCGCCCATCATGGGCTGGCCACACAGTTTGAAAAACATCTGGTGAACCGCCGCTATCTGGCGGTGGTCAATGGCCTGCCCGAGGCCAATGACCCGCGCCTGCACGGGATCAAGGGGCTAAGCTTTGAGACCGGCGGGATCGTGCGGATTGCCACGCAGTTGGCGCGCCATAAGACCGACCGGCAGCGGCAAGCCGTGCTGTTCCACGGCGGGCGTCATGCGGTTACACGGGTGCGGGTGTTGGAAAGTTACGGGACGCCGCCGGTCGCCACCCTGGTCGAATGCTGGCTGGAAACCGGCCGCACCCATCAGATCCGCGTGCATCTGGCCCATGCCGGTCATGGGCTGATTGGCGATCAGACTTATGGCGGGCGGCGCAAACTGTCGCCCAAGGCGGTGGGCGAGGCTGCGGTGCTGGCTGCCGCAGCTTTCCCGCGTCAGGCGCTGCACGCGGCCACGCTGGGCTTTACCCATCCGGTTACGGGCGAGGCGTTATCGTTTGAAAGCCCGTTGCCGGCCGATTTCGCGGCGCTATTGTCGGCGCTGTCCGCACCGCGCTAACATCGCCGTGATGGGGCTGTCACAAATCTGGCAATTCGCGGATTTCATATTCATCTATATTTAACGAACCCATGCAAGGGTCCGGCGCTTTCCCGCAAAGAAGCCTTCTGCGGGACTTGCAGGCCAGATCAAGGGTTTATAAATAGCCAAGTCCACGCCTATGATGCGCGGACCCGGTCGAGAGGGACTGAGATGACTAGCTACGCCAATCTTCCCGCACCCAGCCCCGAACAGGGGATGAACCGCTACTTGCAGGAAATCCGCAAATTTCCGCTGCTGGAGCCGGAAGAAGAATACATGCTGGCCAAAAGCTGGGTGGATCATCAGGATTCCAAAGCCGCACACCGGATGGTGACCAGCCATCTGCGTTTGGCGGCCAAGATTGCCATGGGGTATCGGGGCTACGGCTTGCCACAGGCCGAAGTGATTTCCGAAGCCAACGTCGGACTGATGCAGGCGGTCAAGCGCTTTGATCCCGAAAAGGGGTTCCGGCTGGCGACCTATGCGATGTGGTGGATCCGCGCCTCGATTCAGGAATACATCTTGCGATCCTGGAGCTTGGTGAAGCTGGGAACAACGTCGGCGCAGAAGAAGCTGTTTTTCAATCTGCGCAAAGCCAAGAACAAGATCGGTGCGCTGGAAGAAGGCGATTTGCGCCCTGAAAACGTGGCCAGAATCGCCCATGACCTGAATGTCACCGAGGCTGAAGTCGTCTCGATGAACCGCCGGTTGGCGGGGGGCGATGCCTCACTGAACGCGACGGTCGGGTCGGATGGTGAGTCTACCAGCGAATGGCAGGACTGGCTTGAGGATGAGGACGCCGATCAGGCCGAAGCCTATGCGGAATCCGAAGAACTGGGCGCGCGCCGCGCACTTTTGGTCAGCGCCATGGATGCCTTGAACGAGCGCGAGAAAAGCATTCTGATGCAGCGCCGCTTGCAAGACGAACCCAAAACCCTTGAGGAGCTGTCTGAGCAATATGATGTCAGCCGCGAACGTATTCGCCAAATCGAAGTGCGGGCATTTGAAAAGCTTCAGAACCGGATGCGCGAGCTGGCGCGCGATAAAGGCATGTTGATTCCCGCATGACGCGAAATCTTTGACAGGGTCTTTGGCCCCTGTCTTGGCGGCCTTGCAACGATCCTTGCAAGGCCGCGCGCCCTTCATGCCTGCTTTTCGATGTCCGCCCTAACCCTAAAAGCCATACGTAGGTAAGACCGCGCTTACGTCGTTCTCGCCATTCAAGACGTCGTATTTTTTTAATGGCGATTGTGTTGTGAAGGCACTGCCGTTAGGACACCCGCAGATATTCGCAAGGACCACGCCAATGACCATGCTGGAAACTTTCTTGCCGCCGATGCACCCCGAAGGGCGCAAGTTCGTTGGCATCGCGGGGGCGATTGCGGCGGTACTTTTTTTTCTCTGGCAACCGCTTGGCCTGATCGGGCTGGGTGTGACCATCTGGGTCTATTACTTCTTTCGTGACCGGGTGCGATCGGTGCCACAACGCGACGGGCTTTTGGTCAGCCCAGCCGATGGTGTGATCTCGCTGATCGGTCCGGCGATTCCGCCAGAGGGCCTGGGCTTTGGCCCGGAGCCACTGCTGCGCATCAGCGTCTTCATGAATGTGTTCAACTGCCATGTGAACCGCGCCCCGGTTGAGGGCACGGTTTCAGCCATCGTCTATCGGCCGGGCAAGTTCTTTAACGCCTCACTGGACAAGGCCAGTTCCGATAATGAACGCAATGCGCTGCGGATCGACATGGCAAACGGCAAAAGCATCGCAGTGGTGCAAATCGCCGGTCTGGTGGCGCGCCGCATCGTCTGCTTTATCCAACCGGGCGTGCATCTGCGCACCGGAGAGCGGTTTGGCCTGATCCGCTTCGGCTCGCGTTTGGATGTGTATTTGCCTGA
>JANMDM010000321.1:0-5983 GCA_031376305.1 Pseudomonadota bacterium
ACACAAGCTGGGGATCCATGGATCGCCCACCTGTGTGATGGCTTTTGAAGGCGCCAAGGGCTGGATGGTCGGCGATGCGCACAACGGTATGGCTGCGATGTTCACCATGATGAACAACGCCCGTCTGGCGGTGGGGGTGCAAGGCGTCGGCATGGCCGAGGCCGCCTATCAAAAAGCCGTCACCTATGCGCTAGACCGGGTGCAGATGGGGCCGATCATCGAACATGCGGATGTGCGGCGGATGCTGGTGCGGATGAAGGCCGAGATTTTCGCGGCGCGGTCCATCGCCTTGGCTTGCGCGGCCGCGACCGATATGGCGCGCGCCACCGGGGCGGCGGATTGGCAGGCGCGGGCGGCGTTTCTGACCCCGATCGCCAAGGGCTTTGGCACCGATACCGGCTGCGCGGTCGCCGATATGGGCATCCAGATTCACGGCGGCATGGGGTTCATCGAAGAAACCGGTGCGGCTCAGTTGTTCCGCGACGTGCGCATCACGCCGATCTATGAAGGCACCAACGGCATTCAGGCGATGGACCTTGTGGCCCGTAAAATGGCCGATCAGGGCGAAGCGACCTTTCGGCTTTTGGAGGAGATGGCCGAGGGGGCCGAAGCCGCCCGCGCCACTTTCCCGGAGCTGGCCGATCTGGTCTGGTCGGCCACGCAGAACCTGCGCGAAGCAACCGAATGGCTTTTGACGCAAGCCATGCCTGACCGTTTCGCCGGGGCCGTGCCTTATGCACGGGCGTTTGCACGGGTGCTTGGGGCGCATTTTCATCTGCGCGCCGCCGTGGTCAGCGGTGCGCAGTCGCCGCGCTGCGCGCTTGCCATTGCCTATATCCGCAGGCTTTTACCCGAGCATCTGGCCTGTCTGGCGGAGGCCCGCGAAGGGGCTGCCGGACTTTATGCACTGTCGTCTGACGATCTGGCCGGGTGATGGACAACCTGCCCACCGCGTCAGACGCCATTCGCATGCCCTTTGCCGTGCCGCCGGAACTGGGAAAGGCCATCGAGGTTGCCCCGGGTGTCATGTGGCTGCGACTGCCGCTGCCGATGGCGCTGGATCATGTCAATTGCTTCGCCTTGGACGATGGCGATGGCTGGACGATCATCGACACCGGGATCGACAGCCGCAAAACCCGCGCCATTTGGGAAACCCTGCTGGCGGGGCCTTTGGCCGGTCGTCCGGTGCGGCGCGTGGTTGTCACCCATCACCACCCCGATCACATGGGCCTTGCCGGATGGTTCCAGTCGCAGGGCGCAGAATTGCTGACAACCCGCACCGCCTGGCTGTTCGCGCGGATGCTGACGCTGGATGTGCAAGAGGCGCCGCTGCCTGAAACCATTGCCTTCTGGCGCGCTGCGGGCATGGATGCTGCGCTGCTGGCCAGGCGCCTGAGCGAGCGGCCGTTCAACTTTGCCGATATCGTCGCGCCGATGCCTTTGGGCTTTAGCCGCATCGCTGAGGGCCAGCGGATCCGCATGGGCGGGCGCAATTGGCAGGTGCGGATCGGCCATGGGCACGCGCCCGAACACGCGACGTTCTGGAGCGAGGACGACAATCTGGTGATCGGCGGCGATCAGCTTTTGCCGGGTATCTCGCCCAACCTCGGGGTATATGCCACTGAGCCGGGCGCCGATCCGGTGGCCGACTGGCTGGACAGTTGTCGCCGCTTTCAGCCCCATGCCAGCGCCGGGCATCTGGTTCTGCCCGGCCACAAGCTGCCTTTCACCGGCCTGCCCTTTCGTCTGGCGCAGATGATCGAGAATCACGACAGCGCGCTTGTGCGGCTGCTGGCGCATCTGGACAGCGCGCGCACCGCCACCGATTGCTTTTCGGTGCTGTTCAAACGCCCGATTGGCGAGGCTGAGTATGGATTGGCCCTTGTAGAAGCGGTCGCACATCTTAATCATCTGCTGCAGGCGGGGCAGGTAACCCGTACGCGCGCCGATGATGGAGCCTGGTTATGGCAAAGCATACGATGACGGATGAAATCAAAACCTCGGTCGAGGCGCTGGAGGATTCGGTCCTGTTCTGCGCAAGGGGGGTGGCGCAAGCCTGCGACGATCTGCCTGAAACCGCCGAGATGCAGCCGTTGCCGGACAGCATTGCCAGCCAGCCGGTTGAAGACAAAAGCCCGGCGCAATGGGCCTATGAACGTCTGATCCTGTACATCAAGAACTTCGAAGAACAGCTCGACAGCAAGCATGAGGTTGCGATGGGCTTTGCCGGTGGCGATGCCGGTGTGTTGCGGATCGAAGGGATCGGCTTTTTCGCCCCCGACATTCTGACCTTCTACGGGCGCGACGAAGACGAATCCCGGACCCAGCTTGTTCAGCATGTCAGCCAGTTGAACGTGATGCTGCGGGCGCTGCCCAAGCCTTCTGCGGACGAGGCACCGCGGCGGATCGGTTTTCGGTTGGCTGCCGATCTGGCCAAGAGCTGAAACCTGCGCTTATTTGCCTGTCGAGGACCCGTGACAGGCCTGCTTGAATAGGGTACATCGTCGACAAAACCGGAAGTGGAGCAAAGAATGGCCGATTACAAACATGGCAGTATGAACATAAAGCCGCAGGAAAACACCTTTGCGGGGTTCGTCAGTTTTGTGAAATGGGGCGTCATCATCGTGATCGGCATTCTGGTGTTCATGGCCCTTGTGAACGCCTGACAGGATAGTCCCTTTATTCAGAGTATTTTCATGCGCCGTTTGCTGATCGCCCTTGTTTTGCCGCTGTTTCTGGCCAATTGCGCCGAGCCTGTCTGGGCCCCGGATGAGGCTGTGGCGCGGGCGCGCTATGTTTCGGACGAAGGGCCGTCGATCACGCTGTTCACCGTCGTACGGAAGCTGGGCGGTGAAGGCGCGCATTCGGGGTTGATGATCAACGGCAGCCAGCGCGTGATGTTTGACCCGGCCGGCACCTGGCATCATCCGACCGTCGCGGAACGCAATGATCTGCATTACGGCATCACCCCGCGGATGAAACAGTTCTATATCGATTACCACGCGCGCGAAACCTATGATGTTTACGAACAGCGCGTGCCGGTCAGCGCTGCGGTGGCCGAGCTGGCGATCCAGCGCGCCGCAGCGAATGGCGCGGTGGGCAAGGCGCTGTGCGGAAATGCCATCAGCGATATCTTGCGGGGTATTCCGGGCTTTGAAGGGGTCAGCAAGACCTTCTTCCCCAATAAGATCATGCGCGCCTTTGCAGAGATTCCGGGGGTTGTGACCGTTGTTCACACGGATCAGGATGCCGATAACAACACCACAGTGCTGACGACCCAGGCGCAGCCAGACGGCCAGTGACAGGTCAGACCTGCTTTCAAAGGGTTTTGCGGGCGCGGAGCGGAGGCTGACGATGCTTGTTTGCGGTCTGATCCTGGCGGGTGGCGGCGGGCGCCGACTGGGGGGCGCTGACAAGGCTTTGCTGGGTCTGGGCGGGCAGAGCCTGTTGGATCGTGCCACGGCCCGGCTGCATCCGCAGGTTCACGACATAGCACTTTCTGCCAACGGCGATCCCGCCCGTTTTGCGGGCTTTAATGGCGCGGTTCTGGGGGATGCCGGGGTGGCGGGTCTGGGGCCGATGGCCGGGGTGTTGGCGGGGCTTGACTGGCTTGCCGCGGTCGGCGGGGATTGTCTTGCCACCGTGGCGGTCGATACGCCGTTCTTTCCCTGCGATCTGGTGGCGCGGCTGGTGTTGGCGGCAGAGCAGGCGCAGGGGTTTGCGATGGCCGAATGTGGGGGGCGTTTGCATCCGACATGCGGTCTTTGGCCACTGCGCCTGCGGGGGCCATTGCGCGCTGCGCTGGCAGATGGCGCGCGGCGGATCGGGGATTGGGCGCTGGCTGAGGGCGCGGCGCGCGCCGAGTTTCCGGTGACCCGGCCGGATGCATTCTTCAATATCAATACGCCCGAAGATCTGGCGATGGCTGAAACTTTTATCGCGGCTGGCACGTAAGCGGTTGGCCGGATCTTAGTCGAAGGTGCCGGTGACACGCCCCAGCAGCATGAAGGCGCGGGCGGTGCGGGTTTCGGCCAGCTCAATGATTTCCGTATCGGTGGCGTTCTTTTCGAAATCTGCCACGGTGCGGTCGAACTGCCGCAAGAAGTGATGGGCCGCATCGCGAAAGATCGTGTCCTGACGCATCCGCGATGCGGTCAAGGCCAGACTGGAACGATCCCGCAGGCCGCCCAATGCGGCGATGGCCTTGCCGCGCTCGCCATTGGCAAAACGTCGCCAGACATCTGGCTTGGCGCGATCCGGCTTCAAATCATCCATATAGATGCCGTCCTGACCCAGCAGTGTCAGGACGTCTTGCGCGGCCCGGATCAGCTTGGCCAGCGACCGATCCTCAAGCGCGCGGCGCAGCGCGCGAAACCCTTCGGCATCGGCCTGACTGTCAGGGAAGTTCAGGGCGCGGATGAAATCAGCGATGGACACCGGCACGGCAAGGTCTTCGGCAGGTGTGCCAAGGGCCAGTGCCGGTTGGTCGTCGATCTGGCGGGGGGGCGGAGGGGCAAGCAATGCCGCCTTGCGGTCGGCCGAGGCTTGCGTCGCCTCGCTGTCGCGCCGCGAGGTGAAGGTGGCGATCGCGGTTTCCGTCTGCTTTGCCGAGGTGGCGATTTCGTCCAGCTTGCGTTCGACGGAGGGGCGACCGGAGCCATTCTGGCTTAGATACGCGGTGCGCATCGCGTCGATGGCAAATTGCAGGCGCTGCGCTTCGGCGCGCATCGCCTGCGCCGTACGCGCCGTGATCGCGGCGACCCAGATCAGGGCGACAGGCAGGAAAATCGCCACCATGACCATCACCGTGCCCAGTGTGCCGCCGGTGCCATCCGAGGTGCCCGCGAACAGGAAGAACCCACCCACCAGCAGCAGCCAAACCACGCTGAGGACGCCGGCAATTATGTCACTGGTGATGATACCGGCGCGGGCGTCGGGTCGCTGAAAGCGTCGCGTGTCGGCAGAGCCGGTTTTGTCTTGGGGCAGGTCGGGCATCACTTTTCCTCCGGAACGGCATCAGGCGTAACGGATGTTCAGGATCTCATAGCTTTTCTCACCGCCGGGGGTGCGAACTTCGGCCGTATCGCCCACATCTTTGCCGATCAGGGCGCGCGCCAGGGGCGAGCGGATGTTCAACAGGCTGCGTTCAATGTCGGCCTCTGCCTCGCCGACAATCTGATAGGTGCGCTCCTCGTCAGTGTCGGAGTCCACCAGCGTGACCGTCGCGCCGAATTTAACGGTGCCGGTAAATTTCGACGGATCAATGACCTCGGCCCTTGACAGCAGGCTTTCGATTTCCTTGACGCGGCCTTCGACAAAGCTCTGGCGTTCACGCGCGGCATGATATTCCGCGTTTTCCGACAGATCCCCATGCTCGCGCGCCTCGGCTATGGCGCGGATCACGGCGGGGCGCTCCACCGATTTCAGGTTTTTCAGCTCGGCGTCCAACGCGGTGTGCCCAGCGCGAGTCATTGGTATCTTTTCCATCAAGGCCCTTGCTTCGATGTCTTGGCATATTTGCAACTCTTGGACTGTAAATCCGCTATGCACCGCGAAAGTCAATAGCGCTGCCACCAAAGATTGTAGCGTCGGAGCGAAACTGCCACCGGCGACAGCCAATGCGAAGCGGTGCAGCCAAGGGGCGGTTTCACGGGGCCCGCGTTGCAGACAGCGTTAGCAATTGGTAAAGCAGTTCCCAGCCACGATCATGCGTTCGAGCTGTTTTTTCGGCGTGTGCCGTTGTTGCGTTCATTGTGGTGCAGTAGTCGTTGGCGGCAGGGGTAGCGGTTGCGCAGCGCGCGCGTAATTTTACATCTTCGGTACTC
Source organism: Pseudomonadota bacterium (assembly GCA_031376305.1). Lineage (GTDB taxonomy): Bacteria > Pseudomonadota > Alphaproteobacteria > Rhodobacterales > Rhodobacteraceae > TMP-24. The sequence goes on from JANMDM010000321.1 coordinate 5,826, forward strand.
GGACGGGTCAGCCGTTTGGCGGTGCCGCATGCGCAGATTTTCGAAGCGCAGGGGAGCGTGTGATTTGGATTGCGAACGGCAGATGAAGGCGTTTTTGGGGATCACCGGCGTGTATCTTCTGATTGCGCTGATGATTGATTTTTCTGTGCAGGGTGATT
>JANMDM010000324.1:0-1941 GCA_031376305.1 Pseudomonadota bacterium
TACATGACGAAGCCGCCCCAATCGCCCCGCTACCCGCGCCCCTTGCTCAGTTGCGGTTTTATTCCGGGGCGCAGTTCCATGATGCCCCGGTATATACCCGCGCGGGGTTGGGGCAGGGGGCTGAAATCACCGGCCCCGCGATCCTGACCGAACCCACCGGCACCGTGGTGGTTGAACCGGGCTGGCAGGCAGTCGTCGATCTTCAAGGCAATCTGGTGCTGACCCGCCATGTCGCGGCCCAGCGGCCCCATGCCGCTGGCACCCAGGTCGATCCGGCGATGCTTGAGGTGATGAGCAATCTTTTCATGTCGATTGCCGATCAGATGGGGGCGACGCTGGCCAATACCTCGTGGTCGGTCAACATAAAGGAAAGGTTCGACTTTTCCTGTGCGATCTTCGATGCGGCGGGCGATCTGGTCGCCAATGCCCCGCATGTGCCGGTGCATCTGGGTTCAATGGCGGATTCGGTGCGCACCGTCATCCGGCAGACGGCGCGAACCTTACGCCCCGGCGTGGCCTATATGATGAACAGCCCCTATGAGGGCGGCACCCATCTGCCCGATGTCACCGTCATCACTCCGGTGTTTGTGAACGGCAGCCCGCGCTTCTGGCTTGGCTCGCGCGGCCATCATGCCGACATTGGCGGTCGCACGCCGGGATCCTCGCCCCCCGACAGCCGCCACATCAGCGAAGAAGGCGTCTTGATCGAGGTCTTTCCCTTGGTCGAAGACGGTAATCTGCGCGAAGCCGAGGCGCGCGCGCTGTTGCTCTCCGGCCCCTATCCGTGCCGGAATGTCACCCAAAACCTCGCTGACCTCAAAGCGCAGGTGGCGGCCAATGAAACCGGGCGGCGCGAATTGATGCGCGCGGTCGAAAACGCCGGTCTCGATGTAATCGAGGCCTATATGCGCCATGTGCAAAACAATGCCGAAGCCTGTGTGCGCGAGGTGATCGGCAGCCTGAAGAACGGCCGTTTCATCTATGAGATGGACATCGGCACCAGAATCGAGGTTGCGGTCCGCGTCGATCATGCCGCCCATGAGGCGACGGTTGATTTCACCGGCACCAGCGCCCAGCATGCGGGCAACTATAACGCCCCCCATGCCATCGCCAAGGCCGTGGTGCTTTATGTGTTTCGCACGCTCGTGGGCAAGGATATTCCGCTGAACGAAGGCTGCCTGAAGCCTTTGACGATCATCGTGCCCGAAGGCACCATGCTGAATCCGCGCTACCCGGCGGCGGTGATTGCCGGAAACACCGAAGTCAGTCAGGCCGCCTGCAACGCACTTTATGGGGCATTGGGGGTGATCGCCGCCAGCCAGGGCACGATGAACAACTTTGTCTGGGGCAATGCCGATTTCCAGAATTACGAAACCATCGCTGGCGGTACCGGTGCTGGCCCCGGTTTTGCCGGTTGCGACGCGGTGCAAAGCCACATGACCAACACCCGCATGACTGACCCTGAGGTGCTGGAGCGCCGCTTTCCCGTGCGCCTCGAAGGCTTTGGTATCCGCCAGGGTTCGGGGGGCGGCGGGCAATGGCCGGGTGGCAACGGTGCGATACGCCGGATGCGGTTCTTGGTGCCGGTGACGGTGACCACGCTTTCGTCGCACCGTATCGTTCCGCCCTTTGGCGTGGCGGGCGGCAGCCCCGGCGCAGTTGGTCGCAATTGTATCCTCTGGCCGGACGGGCACCGCGAAGATCTGCAAGGCAATGACGAACGCGACCTGCCCGCCGGCGCAGTGTTCGAGATGTTGACCCCTGGCGGTGGCGGCTGGGGAACGGCCTGACCATCACCGGGGCTTACGTCCCTTTGTGTTTCTTCTTCTTTTTCTTGGGGGTGTCGGTGTCAGCAGCCAAGGCCCCGATCTGCCTGGCAAAGGCCCCGGCATCCAGCGCCGTCAGTACGGACGCTGCCTGAGAAATCTTCGACATGACCGC
>JANMDM010000325.1:0-2309 GCA_031376305.1 Pseudomonadota bacterium
CCCGCCATTCCGCCCGTAGGGTGCGTGTTCACACGCACCATCCCCCACGATCACCCCGCCGTGGTTGCAACCACGTTAACCGGACCCGGCTTGCGGCGCAAATTCCATTTCTGCCTGGCAGCAGCGGCTGCGAAACGCCCCGGTGAAATCCTTTCACTCCGGTTAACGGAAATGCTTTATCCTTTTGTTTTCAAGAATTTGCGAAAATTTTCACTGTGAAAATCCACCCCTCACCCCAAAGGCTGCGCCCTCTCGACCAGCCGGGCAAAAAACGACGCGCCGACCGGGGCCACCTCGTCGTTTAAATCATAAGCCGCATGATGCAGCCCCGCCCCCGGCCCCTGCCCCAGGAACAGATATGCGCCGGGCCGCACCTCCAGCATGTAGGAAAAATCCTCGGCCCCCATTTTCTTGACCGAGCGGGCATCCACCGCCGCCTCCCCAGACACTTCACGGGCGACTGCGGCGGCAAAATCCGCCTTGTCGGAGTCATTCACCGTCGCCGGATAGCCGATCTCATAGTCCAGCGCCGCGGCCACCCCAAATGCCGCCGCATGACCGGCGACGATCTCTTCAAACCGCCGCCTGATCAGCGCCTGCACGCCTTTATCAAAGGTGCGGATCGTCGCGCAAAACCACGCCTCCTCCGGGATGATATTCGAGGCGGTGCCGGAATGGATCTGGGTGACCGAAACCACCGCTTCCTCCAACGCATAGACATTGCGGCTGATGATCGTCTGGATCGCCTGAATCATCGCCAATGCGGGCGGGATCGGGTCAATCGTTTCATGCGGGGTTGCCCCGTGACCACCGCGACCGGTGATCCTGACCGTCGCTGTATCGACCGCCGCCATGATCGGCCCCGGCGTCGTCGTGAAGTGACCGAAAGGAATATTGGGCGCATTGTGAATGCCGTAAACCTGCCCGATCCCGAAGCGGTCCATCACCCCTTCCTTGACCATCACTTCGCCGCCGCCGCCATCCTCTTCGGCGGGTTGGAAGATCAACGCCACACGGCCGGCAAACCGCCGCGTCTCGGCCAGATACTTTGCCGCCCCGAGCAGCATCGTCGTATGCCCGTCATGGCCGCAGGCATGCATCTTGCCGGGGTTGACCGAGGCATGTGCCGCCCCGGTCATCTCCTCGATCGGCAGCGCGTCCATGTCGGCGCGCAGCCCGATGGTCGGGCCATCTCCCTGCCCGTTGATGATCGCTACCAGCCCCGACTGGGCGATGCCTTCGTGAATCTCATCGACGCCGAATTCCCGCAAACGCGCGGCGACGAACGCCGCCGTCTGATGGCAATCGAACGCTAGCTCCGGGTGGCGATGCAAGTGCTGGCGCCATTCCTTCATTTGCGGGGCGAAATCGGCGATGCGGTTCAAAACGGGCATGTGGACTCTCGGATGGGGATGGGGATAGTGCCGACAAGACGCCAATAAAGGGGAAACCGCAATGCCCAGCCGCCACGAAGCGTCAGACACGCTTGTCCATGACCCCGACGGCGGAGTGCCGCGGCTTTTGGAAATCATGGCGCGGCTGCGCGACCCGATCAGCGGCTGCCCCTGGGATCTGGAACAAAGCTTCGCCACCATCGCCCCCTACACGATCGAGGAGGCACATGAAGTGGCCGACGCCATCGAGCGCCAAGCCTGGGATGAGCTGGAAGGTGAATTGGGCGATCTCTTGCTCCAGACCGTCTATCACGCGCATATCGGCGCCGAGGCCGGACACTTCACCTTTGCCAGCATCACCCGCGCCATTGCCGACAAGATGGTCGCCCGCCACCCCCATGTTTTCGGCGATGAGAGCCGCGATAAAACTGCCGAACAGCAGACCCTTGACTGGGAAAAGCTGAAGGCCGCTGAGCGGGCGCAGAATGCCGAAGGCGGCGTGTTAGATGGTGTGGCGCTTGGCCTTCCGGCCCTGACCCGCGCGGTCAAGCTGCAGAACCGCGCGGCGCGCGTCGGCTTCGACTGGCCGTCCACCGCCGAGGTGATCGACAAAATCGTCGAGGAAGCGCGCGAGCTGCATGAGGCGCGCGCGACCATGACCGAGGCCGAGGTTTTCGAGGAGTTCGGCGATTTGATGTTCGTGGTGGCCAACCTGGCCCGCCACCTGAAGATCGACCCCGAAGCCGCGTTACGCGCCGCCAACACCAAGTTCACCCGCCGCTTTCGCGCGATCGAAGCGGCCCTGCGCGACATTGGCAAACGCCCGGAAGACAGCGATCTGGCGGAAATGGACGCGCTGTGGGATCGGGCCAAGGCCGATGAGAAAACCGTGACCAGCTGATCTGCTCGCCAGAC
>JANMDM010000345.1:0-4833 GCA_031376305.1 Pseudomonadota bacterium
GCACTTTCCCGCAAATGGGCCCGCCAGACCAAAGGCATGGGATTTCGTCCGCAGGGCGAGAGTTTCCGCATTGCCGGGGATACCGCCCAAGACATCGAAGGACCGACCCGCGCATGAGCGAGGATGACCGCAAGCCGAACCCGACCCAAAAGCGTCAGATGAAATCTGCTGCCCGACTTTATGCCGTGCAAGCACTGTTTCAGATGGAAGCCTCAGGCCAGTCTGTGGATAAGGTTATCACCGAGTTTGAGACCCATCGCTTTGGCGCGGTCTATGACGATGATGAAATGGCCGAAGGTGACCCCAAGCTGTTCCGCCGGATCATCGAACAAGCGGTCAACATGCAGGCCAATATTGACCAGATGACCGACCGGGCGCTGGTCGCAAAATGGCCGATTGCCCGCATCGACCCGGTGATCCGCGCCTTGTTCCGCGCCGCCGGGGCCGAGTTTTCATTTCCGGCAACCCCACCCAAGGTGGTCATCAACGAATATGTTGATGTTGCGCATGCGTTCTTCCCCGAGGGCCGTGAGCCGAGTTTCGTCAACGCGGTTCTGGATCACATCGCGCGCGAGACACGACCCGACGCGTTCTGACCGCATCCGATTGCGACGATCCGTTGCCTTTGCACGCCGGACACCGGCGCTGCATAAGGGCAAAAGTGGCGGGGACCGCAGCAACCGTGAAGGCGTGAATTTCCCGAGAGCCTGAGTGTTCAGGTGGTCGCCAGATATCAGGGCCAGGACCCTGACAGAGCCAGCTCCCTCGGAGATGCTTATCGGCCACTGGAAAAGAGCCAAACACGAAAAGAGCAGAACCCGCCGCCTTTACAAATAGGCTCATGCGATCCTTAGCGCAAGTCTTGCGCGACGTTCACCTTGTGTTCATAGTGCGCCCATGTCCGATATCCTGACGCCCGGCCAGATCCTTGCGCGCGGTGTTTGCCGCCACCTGCTTAGCCACGGCTTTGTCGCGGTCGAGGAAATGGTGCCCGCGCCGGGGCTGCGCGTCGATGTGATGGCGCTGGGCCCCAAGGGCGAGGTTTGGATTGTTGAATGCAAATCGGGACGGGGGGATTTCACCTCTGACCGCAAATGGCACAAATATCTGGAATGGTCGGACCGGTTCTTTTGGGCGGTGGATGCCGATTTCCCGGTAGAGATGCTACCGGACGGGACCGGGTTGATCATTGCTGATGGCTATGACGCCGAAATCCTGCGGCTGGGGCCGCAGACCGCCTTGGCCGGGGCGCGGCGCAAGGGGATCGTGCAGAATTTCGCGCGCCACGCGGCACTCAGGCTTCAGGCCTACCGCGATCCGGGGGTCAGGGCGACGGGCATCAGCGTTTCTTAGCTTTGCCTTTGGCACCATCGCCCCCCATGCCGCGCGCCACTTCGGCGGCAGCAATCAGCTCTTCGGCGATCTCTTCGGCTTCGTCCGGGTCGAAGTCCAGCGGCAGCTCCATGCCGGTCGCCTGGATATAGATACGCACCATGCCAAGGCTGGTCGGGCCGATCTGAATGTCGGCGGCGATATCGCTTTGCTTGTCGATGCCCATGGTCGTTCTCCGCTGCTTTCGGTCGGCCGCAATGTTAGCGGATTGGGCGGCAGCCGTCCTGTTGTCAAGATCAGACTTGCCTTCTTCCGGTGTGGCCCTGCACCGGCGCCACATGGTTCTGCCGGTGTTTTGCCGACGCGCGCCCGATGCAAAACAGCCACAAGTGATGTTATTTTGATACAACATTCATCCCTGCAAGTATCAATTAGCCCCAGAGTTTGTCTGGAGGCGGCTAAAATTCTTGACTTGGCGGATTTCCGCCCATGACTTATCCACAGGCTCACCTCTCAGGTGACCTATAATCAAAATAAAAAATGCAGGAGGGAAGAAAAATGTTCGAGAACGCGAAGAAGGTCGTCGGCAGTCTTACCGAGATCGGTATTGGCCTGCTTGCGCTGGCTATCGTTGCGTCGCTGCTGGTCGGCCCGACCAATATGGCCTTCCTTGGCGATGTTGTCGGCAACATCACCACACTGGTCAAAAATCTCGGAAGCGCCGGGCTGTCCGGCCTGATCGCCCTTGGTGTGGTATTGTGGCTGCTTGACAAGCGCTGAGCTAATCTAGTTCGCCCCCAGCATCAGGATGATCGGCCATGGAAGAGCTTTTGCGGTATCTGGCCAGTGTCAAACGTCTGTTTGTCGCACTTGCGGAGACGGGATTTGGCTTGGTTGCTTTCATCGTGCTGCTTTACTTGCTGCTGGGGGCGGATGCCGGCCCGTATGTGGTGTCGGTCATCGCCAACCTGACGCTGCTGATTGACGCCATCAGCCCTCAGGGCCTGATTGCCATCGCCATCGTCTGTGCGATGATCTTCATGGCGCGGCGAAAAGCCTAAAGCACTTCAGAAACAATGCCTGCCCCGGACGTGATCCGGGGGGAACCGGTCCGGGCGGGATATTTCTGCTTTTCCGGTTGACCGCAGGTCGAGAAAACCCTAATCGCTCCTCCATCGCGTTACGGTTTGCCGACATAGCTCAGTTGGTTAGAGCACCAGATTGTGGATCTGGGGGTCCCCCGTTCAAGCCGGGGTGTCGGTACCATCCTCCCAAGTTTTGGCGACACGTAGTCTGGTCATGGTTTTCCGTCATCGGCGGAGTGTGTTCCTTTGACTGATACGCTTGGAACGGTCCGTGCCCGGACTTCCCGCAAACCCTTGAAATCAACGGAGGGGCAGGTGGCGAGCGCTTCGTCGGAATTGCGTCAGCTTGATTTTTTTGGAAAAACCGTGGCAGCCCGTAGGGGAGTTGAACCCCTCTTCCCAGGTTGAAAACCTGGTGTCCTAACCGATAGACGAACGGGCCACGTTCGGCGTGGGGCGGTGTTTAGGGCAGGTGGCCGCGACTCGCAAGGGGCATTTTGCGCTGGCGTCGTGCTTTTGCCTTTTCCCCTGGCGGCGGGCTTAAGCCCGTGCCGCATCCTCCAGCCGCAATTGGACTTTTGTACGCCCATTCCAATGGTTAAGTTCAAGCCGCCCGGCCAGATGCATCCGCAGCCCGCCGTGATTTTCCACGAAAAGGCCAAGCGGGCCGTCGTAGGCGCCAAAGGCGATTGCCTCGATTGTGGTGCCGGTGCCATCGGTGAAAGAGGCGCGCAGATGCGTCTCGCCGATGCGGCGGGTATGGGTGATGGCGACCGACGGGAAGGCAAAGCGCGGGGCCGGGGCGGATTGGCCAAAGGGGCCAGCTTTTTCGAGGTCTTCAATCAAGGAAGTGGTGGCGGCTGCGGGCATCAGCAGCCCGTCAAGGCGCAGATCGCGCGGACCGGCGGCACCCGCCCCCTGGCGGGCCAGCAGGTCTGACAAGCGCGCCATCGCAGCTTCGATCTGACCCCGCGCCACACTCAGCCCCGCCGCCATCTTATGGCCGCCGCCCTTCAGCAACAGCCCCTCGCCGGCAAGGCGCTGGATCGCCGCGCCAAGGTCAACGCCGGCAACGGACCGGCCCGAGCCTTTGCCAATTTCGCCGTCCAGCCCGATAACCACCGCCGGGCGGTTGGTCGCTTCCTTCAGACGTGCGGCGACGATACCGACGACGCCGGGGTGCCAGCCCTCGCCTGCGGCCCAGACCAAAGGTCCGTCCAGACCGCGCATTTCGGCCTGCGCCATTGCCGCCTCGCGGACACGGGTTTCGATCTCGCGGCGTTCGGTGTTCAGCACATCCAACCGTTCAGCCAGGGCGGTCGCCTCATGCGGATCATCGGTGGCCAGGAGGCGTGCGCCAAGGTCGGCGGCCCCGATCCGCCCCCCGGCGTTGACGCGGGGGCCAAGCAAAAAGCCCAGATGGTAGGCCGTGGGGGTCTGGTCCATGCGCGCCACATCCGCCAAGGCCCGCAGGCCCACCCGTTCCCGCCGCGCCAGCACCTTCAGCCCTTGCCGCACCAATGCGCGGTTGACCCCCACTAAGGGCGCCACGTCAGCCACGGTGGCAAGCGCCACCAGATCCAGCATCGCCATCAGGTCCGGCCCCTGGGTGCCGTCTTCGCGCAGCCGCCGGTTCGCTTCGACCAGCATCAAAAACACCACGGATGCCGCACAAAGATGCGCCAGATCGCCGGACTCGTCTTGCCGGTTGGGGTTCACCACAGCCAGCGCCGGGGGCAGGGTTTCGGCGCCAAGGTGATGGTCCAGCACCACCACATCGGCGCCCTTTGCCGACGCGATCGGCTCATGCGAAAGCGTGCCACAATCGACGCACAGGATCAGATCGTGGCTGGTGGCCAGTTCGGCCATGGCCGGGGCGTTGGGGCCGTAGCCTTCGTCGATGCGGTCGGGGATATAAAGCGTGGCCTGCCGCCCCATCGCCCGCAGCCAGATCAGCAGCAGCGCCGCCGACGATCCGCCATCGACGTCATAATCGGCAAACACCGCGATCCGTTCGCGGTCTTTCACGGCCCGAAGGAAGCGCCCTGTGGCAACGTCCATATCCTTCAGCCCGCGCGGATCGGGCAACAGGTCGCGCAATTGCGGCTCCAGGAATCGCTGGGCGTCTTGCGGCACCACCCCGCGCGCCACCAGCACCCTGGCCAGTGGCAGCGGCAGCCCGGTGTCTTGCACCATCGCCTCGGCCAGACGGTCCGCTTCGGCCCCCGGTCCAACCCAGCGGCGCCCGGTGGCCGATTGTTCGACCCCCAGAAAAGCGCGGGGTTCGGTCACTTCACCGGGTTTCGGTAGGTCATCCGCCGCACCGATCCGGTCTTTGACCGCATCAGGATCGTCTCGGTGGTGATAAAGCCCGGCTCGCGCCGCACACCTTGGACGATGGAGCCGTTGGTGACGC
>JANMDM010000372.1:0-7913 GCA_031376305.1 Pseudomonadota bacterium
CGCCGCCTCCTCGAATTCGAGGTTCTCGGCGGCTTTGCGCATCCGGGTGCGCAGGCCGTCAAGATGGGCGGTCAGGTTGGGGCCGAAAAGCGGCGTGTCGATCCTGGCGGTGACGCGGGCCATGTCGGTGTCGCCCTTGTACATGCCCGACAGCACGTCATCGATGTTCTTGCGGATGGTCTGCGGGGTGATGTTGTTGGCTTCGTTATAGGCGACCTGTTTTGCGCGCCGCCGGTCCGTCTCGCCAATGGCGCGTTCCATCGAGCCGGTCACCCGGTCGGCATACATGATCACCCGGCCATCGACGTTGCGGGCGGCGCGGCCGATGGTCTGGATGAGGCTGGTTTCGGACCTGAGGAAGCCTTCCTTGTCAGCGTCGAGGATCGCCACCAGCCCGCATTCGGGGATATCGAGGCCTTCGCGCAGAAGGTTGATGCCGACGAGCACGTCGAAGGCGCCAAGGCGCAGGTCGCGCAGGATCTCGATCCGCTCGATGGTGTCGATGTCGGAGTGCATGTAGCGGATGCGGATGCCCTGTTCGTGGAAATATTCGGTCAGATCCTCGGCCATGCGTTTGGTCAGCGTGGTGACGAGGACGCGCAGGCCAAGGGATGCTACACGGCGGATTTCATCCAGAAGGTCGTCGACCTGCATGCTGACGGGACGGATTTCGATCATCGGATCGACAAGGCCGGTGGGGCGGATGACCTGTTCGGTGAAGACCCCGCCAGCCTGGTCCAGTTCCCACGCCGCCGGGGTGGCGCTGACGAAGACCGACTGCGGGCGCATCGCGTCCCATTCCTCGAACTTCAGGGGGCGGGTGTCCATGCAGGATGGAAGGCGAAAGCCATGCTCGGCGAGGGTGAATTTGCGGCGGAAGTCACCCTTGTACATGCCGCCGATCTGCGGGACCGAGACGTGGGATTCGTCGGCGAAGACGATGGCATGGTCGGGGATGAATTCGAAGAGGGTGGGGGGCGGTTCGCCGGGGGCGCGGCCGGTGAGGTAGCGGGAGTAGTTCTCGATCCCGGCACAGACGCCGGTGGCCTCAAGCATCTCCAGATCGAAGTTGCAGCGTTGCTCAAGCCGTTGGTGTTCCAGCAGTTTGCCGTCGGTCTGCAGTTGCTGCAGGCGCAGGGTCAGTTCCTTGCGGATGCCCTTGATCGCCTGTTGCAGGGTCGGGCGCGGGGTGACGTAGTGGGAATTGGCGTAGATACGGATCTGATCGAAGGTGTCGGTCTTGTGCCCGGTGAGCGGGTCGAATTCGGTTATGGATTCCAGATCATTGCCAAAGAAGCTGAAGCGCCAGGCACGGTCCTCCAAGTGGGCGGGCCAGACTTCGACAGAATCGCCACGCACCCGGAAGGAGCCGCGGGAAAAGGCGGCGTCGTTGCGGCGGTAGGCTTGCGCCACGAGTTCGGCGAGGAATTTGCGCTGATCGTAGCTGTCGCCGGTTTTCATGTCCTGGGTCATCGCCGAATAGGTTTCGACCGAACCGATGCCGTAGATGCACGACACCGAGGCGACGATGATCACGTCGTCACGTTCCAAGAGCGCGCGGGTGGCCGAGTGGCGCATCCGGTCGATCTGTTCGTTGATCTGGGATTCCTTTTCAATGAACGTGTCGGTGCGGGCGACATAGGCTTCTGGCTGGTAATAGTCGTAATAGGAGACGAAATATTCGACGGCATTGTCGGGGAAGAAGCCCTTGAATTCGCCGTAAAGCTGGGCGGCCAGCGTCTTGTTGGGGGCAAGGATGATCGCCGGGCGCTGGGTTTCCTCGATCACACGCGCCATGGTGAAGGTCTTGCCGGTGCCGGTGGCGCCCAGCAGCACCTGATCACGGTCGCCCGCCTGCACACCGGCGCTGAGTTCGGCGATGGCGGTGGGCTGGTCGCCTGCCGCCTCGAAATCGGTCTTCATCACGAAACGCCGCCCGCCTTCGAGCTTGGCGCGGGTCAGCACCTCGGGGCGTTCGGTGGGGGCGTTGATGTTGTTATGCGGCATGGGGCGATTCCTTGGGCTGCCCCCAACTTGATCTGTTTTTGTTCTTGTTCAAGGCCAATGCGGCAGTGGTCTTGAACTTTGTCATGGTAAGGAGCCTTTTACAGTTGACCGCCGCATCCGGCCACTGGCGGCAACCGCCGATAGGGCAGTCGCACCGGCAGTTGGTCTGCGCGCCGTCGGCCCGTAAGTTCCAGATATCCAGAGCCGCCCGCCAACCGCCCCCTCCCCTCAATTTATCGCACGCAGCACAAACGCTACCTGATCGCCTTCGCCCGACGCATTCAGGTTTGTCGCCATTTTTGCCCATTCCGCAATTTGCTTGGCTTCGAAATGATCGGATGGATCAACTGCTCCTTCTGGTCCGTGCAAGGCAATACCTCTGCGGTAGAGCTCAGAACCCCAGAAACCAAAGGCCCAACTGTCATCAATGACTTTTTCCAGAATGAAGCCTGTCCGCACGGCAAGGCGTGCTATACCCGTGCGACTTGGCAGGAAAATATGGCGCGGCGCATCGAGTTGCACCCAATGAACGCCGTAGTTTTTCCAAATCGAACTTGACGGCGTGGGGACGCGCACAATACATCGCCCACCATCTTTCAGAAGGGTCGCGGCATGGCGCAGCTCTGCCGCAGGGTCGGGCACATGTTCCAGCGAATGGTGGAACATGATTACATCCTGCGGGGCAGCTATCTCGTTAAACCTGGTCTTCCTGACGATTACGCCCGCAGGCGTGCGGACTTCGTCGGGTATGAACGGATCGACACCTGACAATTGCCTGAAGCCAATGAGCGCTAGGCGATCCAGCAAAAGCCCTGCGCCGCAACCGACATCGAGTATGCGCTGGTCGCGCGTCAGCCCCGCTTCAGCCAACACTTGCATAAGCAAGGCGGGTTGGCACCTGGCCATAAGCCTTCCCAAGGGCCCCCCACCGCCAAAATAAGACGCATCGCGCATTCTGCGCATGCGCCCCTTCAAGCCTGATGCGTATGCCGCTTGATAGGAGTAATAGCCGTCACCGCAATAATAGCGCCCTAGATCTGTGGGAGTATCGCAAATCTGAAGGCTGGCGCATTCCGGGCACATAGCGTAGTCGAATGGTTCTTGGGTTCCGAACATCATTTCCACCACCCTGAACGGGGCGGCGGTGAAGGGTGAAGTACAGATAAGACAATTATTGTCCATGCAATTATTGCCCATGCCCGCCATTGAGCACACCCGCCACTTAGCACAGTAGTTGAGCAGGCGCGACCAACTATCTTTGGTTCTGGACCGGCTCTGATGATGTATCCGCCCCCCGACGGCGTCACTGTGCAAAGGTGGGCGGTTACATCTACAGAGCCCCGACAGCCTGCCGGTCCCAAACAACCCGCCGAAGTCGGCTGACCTTTCCCTTGCTTTGGCGGCTGAGTTTTTCGATAAGAGACGGACACAACGGAGTTTGCCTTATGCGCGCACGTATTTATCAACCTGCCAAAACTGCGATGCAGTCGGGAACCGCAAAAACCCACGGATGGATTTTGGAATTTGCGCCTGAGAGCGCGCGCGTTGTCGATCCCTTGATGGGGTGGACCGGGTCGGGCGATACACAGGCGCAGGTAAAGCTGCGCTTTGACAGCCGCGAGGCTGCCGAGGCCTATGCGCTGGAAAAACAGATCGCTTTTACGGTGACCGAGCCGCAGGCACGCAAACCCAATATCCGCGTGCGCGGCTATGGTGAAAATTTTGCAACGGACCGCAAAGGCACCTGGACGCATTAAAGCCCCGGCGGGTTTCCCGATGAACGGTTTTTCAGGGAACCGGCCCTAAAGCACGGGCGCGAGCCGCCGGAATTATGCTGATACGTTCTATGATCTTGCGGGTATCAAGATGAAACCATTTCTTTCCCTGACTGTTTTTCTGACGTTCGCAGCCGCCCCGGTTTTTGCAACCCCGGCCACGCCCGAAGGCGCAAGCCATTTGACCGAGGTGTTTCGCCGCTATCTGGGGGCGACCGGAGGTGTGGTCAGCGTCACCTCTGGGGACAAAACCTATACCGCCACAATCGATGCAGCACCGCTTTTGGCGACTGTCCCTGCCGATAATGCCACCGTATCGGTGTCACCCGTGGTTCTGACGCTGACCGATCAGGGTGACGGAACCTGGGCGGTGAGCATGGATCAGGCCTTGGCATTTGATGTGGACGGCGGCGGGCACGCGACGATTAATCGACATAGGGTCACTGAAAATGCAGGGACAGTTTGACGAAAAGCTGATGGCGTTCCGCCGAAACAGCATCTTGTCAACCGATACCCAAGTGATCGAAACCCTGCCATTGGGGACCGGTGGCATGCCGATGAAGACCACCGTAGTTTTTGCCAGCGCCCAGACCACCACAACCGCCACGATCCCCTGCAAGGTGCTGGTCAAAGGCGCAGACCTCTCGGCGATGCTGGGGGCGGCCGATTGACACCACGGCGGGATGGGGGCTTTCAAACGGCTGGGCCAGGCTGCGGCCGAAATCAGGTCGATGTATATCGTGACCGATGCGCGCGGATGCTCCCGAACCATCTGATCGCAGTGGCCGCGTCACTCGGCGTCACCCGTTTATGCCTCAAAACCGGCTCACAAGAGATGTTGAAACCCACTTGCGCGCTTTACAGTGCCGCAGGATTCGACGTTTGCGGACCGTTCGCGCTGTACACCGATGATCCAAATAGCGTCTACATGACACGCGCCCTTGCGTGAGAGCGGCCAGAGGCGATAAACGAACGCCAGTGGTCCCATAGCTCAACTGGATAGAGCAGCTGACTTCTAATCAGCAGGTTGGGGGTTCGAGTCCTCCTGGGATCACCAAAGCCTCGCGATGACGCCAGCAAAGGCCGCCCCGGTTCTGGGGATGGGCTTAAAAACAAGGCCCGCAGTGTCCTGCGGGCCTTTGCTGTTAATGCTGCAACGCCTCTTCGGCACGACGACCCTCGGCCTCGCGGGAGAGTTGGATGCGCTCTTTGCGTCGGCGGTTAATCTCATACCAGATCGCCATTCCCAAGGTGAACAGGATCAGCAACAGGGCCAGCGCGTTGATGGTGGGGGTGATCCCAGAACGGACTTTCGAGAACACATAGACCGTCAGCGTATCGGCGCCGCCCCGGGTAAAGAGCGTGATGTTGAAGTTCTCGATCGACTGGAAAAATGCGATCGCCGCCCCGGCCCCGATGGCCGGGTAAAGATGCGGCAACAAGATGCGGCGCATGACCTGGGCGTGGCTGGCGCCAAGGTCGAGGGCGGCTTCTTCCAAGCCGGCATCAAAGCTTTGCAACCGCGCCAATACCAGCAGCATCACAAAGGATGCGATGTAGCTGACCTGACCCAGCACCGACAGGTGCAGGCCCGAGCCTACCGACAGGTGGTTCCAGAACAACAAGGTCGAGATGCCGATAACCACCCCCGGTATCAGGATCGGTGCCACCATCAGCCCATAAAGAACCGAGCGGACGCGCCCCGAGATCGAATTGATCAGGATCGCCGCCGCCGTGCCGATCGGAACCGCGATGGCGGCCACGGCGATAGCGACCAAGATGGTGTTGCGGAACGCGATCCAGATGCGCTTGTCGTTCCACATGGCGATGAACCATTCATCGGTCCAGCCCTTCCAGGGATAGATCGTCGGCAGTTTGCTGGCATTGAAGGCGGCCCCACCCATCACCAACAACGGCACCAGGAGATAGGCCAGAAACAGCGCCATATAGAGGTGGAACAGGAAATTGCGGTTCTTTTTCATGATCCCCCCCTATTTCGCGATGTCGGAAAGTTTGACGCCGAAAACCCGCATGGCAAGGCTGACAAACACTGTGCAGAGGATCAGCAGCATGAAGGCGAACGCCGCACCGGTGTTCCAATCCTGCGAATCAAGCATGATGCCCTGAATGGTTTGGGTGAACCAACCGGAGGTGGTCGAACCCAATAGCGACGGCACCAGCAGCGAACCTGCCGACAACATGAACACCATGACCGCCCCCGAGGCGATGCCAGGTTTGGCGTGCGGCAGGATCACGCGAAAATGCGTGCGCCACCAGGGCGATCCGAGGTCTTCGGCGGCTTCGATCTGATTTGAATCCAGGGACTGCATTGAGTTGTAAAGCGGAAAGACCATGAACAGCACGTAAGTGTAGACCAGCCCGATGATCACCGGGCTGAAGCCTGCAATCCAGCGGATCTCGGTGTCGATTATACCCAAAGACATCAGCACCGCATTTAACGGGCCTTTCAGCGCAAGGATGATCCACCATGCGAAAGACCGCAGAATCTCGGACACCCAGAGCGGCACGAACAGCAGCAAAAACAGCGTCGGCAACGATTTTGGCGAGACGATCTTGGCCAGATAATAGGCCAGCGGATAGGCTAGGATGAAGGTGATCACTGTCACCACCGCCGAGAAAAAGATCGTCAGCAAGAAAACCTTGACCCGCACCGGGATCGAGAAAGCGATGCCAAAAAGCGAGGTATCGACCTCATTGCCAAAGATCTTCATGTAGTTGCCCAGCGAATAAGTGTCTAACGGGCCACCCTCGTCGACCTTGGCCAGATAGGGGCGAAACGAACTTTCAAGCATGGTGAAGTTGGGCAACAGCACCAAAACCGCCAGCCAGAAAAAGGTGAGGCCGATGCAGACATAGGTCAGTCCGGTACCGTAGCGCCGCAAAAGGTCTTGCATGGCTTAAGCCCCCGCGCTGGAAGTATCGGGCAGGATCGACGAGCGTTCGGCATCAAAGGTCATGTGCATTTTGGTGCCGGGGCCGGGCACGGTGGCCGAGCCGTCGTTGCGCAGTTCGGCGACCAATTCGGTGCCATTTTCGGCCGTGGCCTGCACCGAGATGAAATTGCCTTCGAACGACACGTCGGCGATGGTGACGGGGACCGAGTTTTCGGTGCCGGGTTTGGCGGACAGGGTCATATGTTCGGGCCGGATATAAAGCTTGACGGCGCTGCCCTTGGCAGCCTCGCCCAGTCGGGCGCGAAAGGTGCCAATGGCTGTGGCAAAGCTGGCCATGCCGCCGCTGGCGTTCTGCACCTCGCCGGTCAGAATGTTGTTTTCCCCCACGAAAGACGCAACAAAGCCGTTGGCCGGGTTGTTGTAAATGTCGCGCGGATTGGCAACCTGTTGCAACCGGCCCTGGCTCATCACGCCGACCCGGTCGGACATGGCCAGCGCCTCGCCCTGATCATGGGTGATGTAGATAAAGGTCACGCCGGTGCGTTTCTGGATGGCGCGCAATTCTGCCCGCATATGCTGGCGCAGTTTCAGATCCAGCGCCGACAGAGGCTCGTCCAGCAGCATCACCGAGGGTTCCACCGCCAGCGCCCGGGCAATGGCGACGCGTTGTTTCTGACCGCCCGACAGCTGGCTGACCATCTTGTCGGCCGCACCATGCAGATCGACCAGCGCCAGCAATTCTTCGGCGCGCGCGCGCCGCTTGGCTTTGTCGACGCCGCGCACCTCAAGCCCGAAGGCGATGTTTTCCCAGATCGACATCAGGGGAAACAGCGCCAGATTCTGAAAGATCAAGGCCGTGGGACGCTGGTTGGAGCGCTGGCCCTTCATATCTTTGCCGCCTATGCGGATCACGCCTTCGGTGGGCTCGGTAAAGCCCGAAATCATCCGCAAGATGGTGGTCTTGCCACAACCCGATGGCCCAAGGAACGAAAAGAACTCGCCGGGTTGGATGTGAACATTCACATTGTCAACGGCCCGAAAGCTTCCGAAATCGCAGCAGACATTATCGAGATCAATCCCGGCGCTCATAAACGCGTCCCTCCCCATGGTCGTGTTTTATTGGTTTTTTATTGGTTTGTTACAGCCAGCCTAGCAGGCAATGCCCACCGCGCAATAGCTATGACCGGTTTGCTGGCAAAAGTTGGCCAGTGGCATG
>JANMDM010000392.1:0-2972 GCA_031376305.1 Pseudomonadota bacterium
GCAATAAGCGACATATACCGAAACGGTGCAACTACAGAGATGTCGCCCACCCGCATCGCCATGACCACGGTCAGATATCCGATGATCAGAAAGCCAGCCGCTCCGAAGATTTGAAGGGCGTGTTTTAGGCTGACCGCCGCGATGTCAGTAAAGGGCAGGATAAGTACAGCGCCAAGGGTGACGGATGCAGCAGCCAAAAATGCGACGGTCACGGTCGGCACCTTGGCCGACAACCGACGCGTCGCCAAATCCCGGATCACGACACAACATATAGACAATAGCCCCAACAGCGACCAGCGGTCGAAACCCTCGGTCCCCGGCCGGACGATCAACATCACACCGATGAAGCCAACCCCAATGGCGGTCATCCGGCGCCAACCGACTTTTTCCCGCAAAATCACTGCGGCAGCGAGTGTCACCGCAAGGGGCAGGCATTGGAGAATGGCTGACAGGTTGGCGATTGGCATGTGCTTGAGGGCCAACAGGAATGTGAACGTTCCGGCCACCTCGCCAAATGTGCGAAACGCAATCCACCAGCGGTCATCGCCCCGAAGGGACAAGCGCAGCGCCCCGGTTCCCAGACCCATTGCTCCGAGCGCCAATGTCGTCAGAGCCCCGCGCATCACGATGGCCTGAAACACCGGCAGGTCAACAGTTGCCGCCTTCATGCAGGCGTCATTAAGGGTAAACCCGAGCATTGCCACCGTCATCAATGCAGCCCCGCGCAGATTGTCGGAAAGTGCCATGTCATACCTGCGATCTGGGATGCAGCCATTCCGGCGCAACCGCGTTTTTTGCGCAGCTAGATGCGTTTCCCCTCCGAAGGCAAGGGCAGAGCAGGGCCGCACCTGGCCGGAACAAACTCTGCAGGCTTGAATTCCCAACGCACCCGGCGTATTTGCGCAACGTCGTAGCAAAAGCCAAAGGCATAAGAAAATGGCAAATCCCCTTCAGTTCCTGCAGCAAGTGCGCTCCGAAGTGGGCAAGGTCGTCTGGCCGTCGCGCCGCGAAGTCATGCTGACCACGATCATGGTGTTTATTATGGCTGCCCTGACGGCCGTGTTTTTCGCCTTGATTGATATGGCGATCCGGCTGGGCCTGCAGGCCATTCTTGGGATGGCCGGCTGAAGGACGCAACCAAACCCATCCAGCGGCTTGAATTCCCTTTGCATCGCTTGTAGATGAGCGGGACTCTTCCAGCAGCGGCGCGCAGCGATTCGGCATGCGCGCTGTTTTTTGTTCGGAAAACTGTGGGGTAACTCACGGAAATATTTGGAATTTTCGACGGCATGCCGTCGGCGAAGCGAGGTCTTGGGCAGATGGCGAAGCGGTGGTATTCGGTGAGCGTTCTCTCGAACTTCGAGAAGAAGATCGCCGAGCAGATCAAGCAAGCCGTGGCCGAAAAGGGCCTCGAAGAGGATATCGACGAAGTTTTGGTGCCGACGGAAGAGGTACTGGAAATCCGTCGGGGCAAGAAAGTGATTTCGGAGCGTCGCTTCATGCCCGGCTACGTGCTGGTGCATATGGACATGACCGACCGGGGTTACCATCTGGTAACGTCGATCAACCGGGTGACCGGCTTTCTTGGCCCGCAGGGCAAGCCAATGCCGATGCGCGATGCCGAAGTGAACGGTATTCTTAAGCGCGCCGAAGAAGGTCAGGACGCACCGCGCAACCTGATCCGCTTTGAGATTGGCGAGAATGTCAAAGTCGCCGATGGCCCGTTCGAAGGGTTTTCGGGGATGGTTGAAGATGTCGATGAGGCGACAAGCCGCCTGAAGGTCACAGTTTCGATCTTCGGTCGCCCGACGCCGGTCGAATTGGAATTCACGCAGGTGTCCAAGAGCACCTGACCGTGGGAGCCGTGGGAGGCGAGCCGGGGCGAAAGTCAGGGTGAACCGCACCACTAAGTCAAGGTCCCGGACCTGATCCGGGACGGATGATGATGAAGGAGTAGGCCAGATGGCCAAGAAGGTAATGGGCAGCCTCAAGCTGCAAGTGAAGGCCGGGCAAGCCAACCCGTCCCCCCCGATCGGTCCGGCGCTGGGTCAGCGCGGGATCAACATCATGGAATTCTGCAAGGCCTTCAACGCGAAGACCCAGGAGATGGAAGCCGGTTCACCCGTTCCGGTCATCATCACCTACTACGCTGACAAGTCCTTCAGCTTCGAGATGAAGACGGCTCCGGCCGCTTTCTACCTCAAGAAAGCTGCTGGTCTGAAGCCGGTAGGCAAGCGCAACCGTCCGAAAGGTTCGGTTAAGCCGGGTCATGAAGTTGTGGGCTCGGTCACTGTGGCGCAGGTCCGTCAGATCGCTGAAGCCAAGATGAAGGATCTGTCCGCGAACGACGTTGAGGCTGCAATGCAGATCATCCTCGGGTCGGCCCGTTCGATCGGTATCGAGGTGAAGGGGTAATCATGGCCAAGCTCGGAAAACGCACTCAGGCGGCTCAGGCTGTCTTCGTTGGCAAGACCAACCTCTCGGTTGAAGATGCCGTCAAGCTTATCAAAGGCGCCGCGTCGGCAAAGTTCGACGAAACGCTGGAAATCGCCATGAATCTTGGTGTTGACCCGCGTCACGCGGACCAGATGGTCCGTGGCGTGGTGACATTGCCGAACGGCACCGGCAAAACTGTGCGTGTGGCAGTGTTCGCCCGTGGCCCCAAGGCAGATGAGGCCAAGGCCGCTGGTGCTGACATTGTCGGTGCCGAAGACCTGATGGAAACCATCCAGTCCGGCAAGATCGAGTTCGACCGGTGCATCGCAACGCCGGACATGATGCCGCTGGTCGGTCGTCTGGGCAAGATCCTTGGCCCGCGCAACCTGATGCCAAACCCCAAGGTCGGCACCGTGACGATGGACGTGAAAGCGGCTGTCGATGCGGCCAAGGGCGGTGAAGTCCAGTTCAAGGTCGAAAAGGCCGGTGTGATCCATGCCGGTGTCGGCAAGGTATCGTTCGATGAAGGCAAGCTG
>JANMDM010000027.1:0-3018 GCA_031376305.1 Pseudomonadota bacterium
CTAAAACCACCATGGAAGAATTCGAAGCCCTGCTGAACGAGAGCTTTGAAATTGACACCCCCACAGAGGGGTCTGTTGTCAAAGGCCGCGTCATCGCCATCGAGGCGGGCCAGGCCATCATCGATGTCGGCTACAAGATGGAAGGCCGTATCGATCTGAAAGAATTCGCAAATCCTGGCGAAAACCCGGAAATCAAAGTTGGCGACGAGGTCGAGGTGTTCCTTGACCGGGTGGAAAACGCCCGTGGCGAAGCCAGCATCAGCCGCGAAAAAGCCCGCCGCGAAGAGGCGTGGGACCGGCTTGAAAAGGCTTACGAGAAAGAAGAGCGGGTTGAGGGCGCAATCTTTGGCCGCGTCAAGGGTGGCTTTACGGTTGATCTGGGCGGCGCTGTGGCGTTCTTGCCCGGTAGCCAAGTTGATGTGCGCCCGGTGCGCGACGCAGGCCCGTTGATGGGGATGAAGCAGCCGTTCCAGATTCTGAAAATGGACCGTCGCCGCGGCAACATCGTGGTGTCGCGCCGCGCCATCCTGGAAGAATCGCGGGCAGAGCAGCGTGCCGAAGTCATTGGCAACCTGACCGAAGGCCAGACCATTGACGGCGTCGTCAAGAACATCACCGAATACGGGGCGTTCGTGGATCTGGGCGGCGTTGACGGCCTGCTGCATGTCACCGACATGGCCTGGCGCCGCGTCAACCACCCGTCGGAAATCCTGGCGATCGGCGAGACCATCAAGGTTCAGGTCATCAAGATCAACAAGGAAACCCACCGCATCAGCCTGGGCATGAAGCAGCTGCAGTCCGATCCGTGGGATGCGGTGGAAACCAAGTTCGCGCTGGGGTCAGTCCATCATGGCCGCGTGACCAACATCACCGACTACGGCGCGTTCGTCGAGCTGGAGGCTGGTGTCGAAGGTCTGGTCCACGTGTCCGAGATGTCCTGGACCAAGAAGAACGTCCATCCGGGCAAGATCGTTTCGACTTCGCAGGAAGTCGATGTGATGGTTCTGGAGATTGACACCACCAAGCGTCGGGTTTCTCTGGGCCTGAAGCAGACCCAGCGCAACCCATGGGAGGTATTCGCCGAAACCCACCCGGTGGGCACGGTTATCGAAGGCGAAGTCAAGAACATCACCGAATTCGGTCTGTTCGTCGGCCTTGAGAACGATATCGACGGCATGGTTCACTTGTCGGATCTGTCGTGGGATGCCCGCGGCGAGGACGCCATTCAGAACTACCGCAAGGGCGAGATGGTCAAAGCGGCCGTCACCGAGGTTGATGTCGAGAAAGAACGTATCTCGCTGTCGGTCAAGGCGCTGGATGCGGACACCTTCTCGGACGCCGTTGATGGTGTGAAGCGTGGCTCGATCATCACCGTCAATGTGACGGTTGTGGAAGAGGGCGGCATCGAGGTCGATTACAACGGCATGAAGTCTTTCATCCGCCGGTCCGATCTGAGCCGTGACCGGGCCGACCAGCGCCCCGAGCGTTTCCAGGTTGGCGATCACATCGACGTGCGCGTGACCAACGTCGACAGCAAGACCCGCAAGCTGGGCCTGTCGATCAAAGCCCGCGAAATCGCCGAAGAGAAAGACGCCGTGGAACAGTATGGCTCGTCCGACTCGGGTGCCAGCTTGGGCGACATCCTTGGTGCCGCGCTGAAGGCCACCAAGTAAAGCTATCGGTTCGGTTTGACCCGGTTTTCGGCCCCGCTTCCACAAGCGGGGCCGTTTTCTTTGGTCTGTGCCGATTCGCGCAATCCGGCTGCGCCGGGCTCTTTCTGCACAGCGGCACGGAATGCTGCGCTGCTTTGGTGCATCTGCAATGGCAAAATCCGGTTTCCATGAATAATTCCGGTGAATAACACTGCCATAACAATGGCTTTCCTGTTTGTGGCTTGCGGAATTGGCCCTATAGTCCGGTTTGAGAAAAACGCGGGCGGTCCCATGAGGGTCGCCCCAAGGGGGGATGATGATCCGGTCGGAACTGATTCAAAAAATATCAGAAAATAACCCGCATTTGTTTCAGCGGGATGTTGAGCGGATCGTGAATACGATCTTTGACGAAATCATCGAAGCGATGGCGCGGGGTGATCGGGTTGAGCTGCGCGGCTTTGGGGCGTTTTCGGTCAAGAAGCGCGATGCCCGTGCCGGCCGTAATCCGCGCACCGGGGAATCGGTCAGTGTCGATCAAAAGCATGTGCCGTTTTTCAAGACCGGCAAGTTGCTGCGCGATCGTCTGAACGGCGAGTGATCGCACCCCAATGCTGAAGGTCCTGCGCTATACCTTTCTGTGCATTCTGGCGATTGCCCTTATTGGCGTTGCATCTGCGAACCGCGGCCTTGTGACCTTGCGGCTTTTGCCGGATGAAATGGATGCGTTCCTGGGGATCGGCTGGGCCGCTGAGCTTCCGCTTTTTGTGGTAATCTTTGCGGGTATTTTGACGGGTCTGGCGATCGGGTTCACTTGGGAATGGCTCCGCGAGGCCAAACTGCGCGCCGAAGCGGGTCAGCACAAACGCCAGGTCGGCGATCTGGAACGCGAGGTGAGCCGTCTGCGCGCGGTCAAGGCCGAACCGGGCGACGATGTGGTGGCGCTGCTTGAGGCCAAGAGCCTGACGCGGTAGACGGGTTCTATGGATATCCGCGTGAAAATCTGTGGGCTGAAAGAGCCCAGCCATGTTGCCGCAGCCGTTGATGCGGGGGCAAAATATGTGGGTTTTGTGTTTTTCCCCAAGTCTCCCCGTCATCTGGACGTCAGCGCCGCCGCGGCTCTGGCGCAGCAGGTGCCCTTTGGCGTTGCCAAGGTGGCACTGACGGTGGATGCGACCGATGCCGAGCTGGATTTGATTACCGGGGCTGTGGCTTTGGACATGTTGCAACTGCACGGCGCGGAAAGCCCAGAGCGGGTGGCCGCCGTGAAAGCGCGCTATGGCCTGCCGGTGATGAAAGCGGTGGGTGTGGCGACGGCTGCGGATCTGGCCGCCCTTGATCTTTATGGCCGCGTTGCCGATCAGCTTTT
>JANMDM010000049.1:0-3115 GCA_031376305.1 Pseudomonadota bacterium
TCCAGATTGCCGGTCGGCTCATCGGCAAGAAGGATCGCCGGGCGCGGCGCAAAGGCCCGCGCCAGGGCGACGCGCTGTTGCTCGCCCCCCGACAACTCCGCCGGATAATGCCCCAGCCGCGCGCCCAGCCCCATCGCCCCCAATTCGGCCTCCGCCCGCCCCTGCGCATCCGGCGCTCCGGCAATCTCCAAAGGCAGGGCGACGTTTTCCAGTGCCGTTAACGTCGGAATCAGATGGAAGGATTGGAATACAATCCCCATATTACCCCTGCGGAATCGGGCAAGCTGATCCTCGCCCATCGCCGTCAGATCATGGCCAAGCGCCTCGACCTGCCCCGATGTGGCCCGCTCAAGCCCGCCCATCACCATAAGGAGCGATGATTTGCCCGACCCGGACGGCCCGACCAGCCCAACACTTTCCCCCGGCGCCACCTCCAGGCTGATGCCGCGCAATATCTCCACCGGACCGGCATTGCCGTCCAGAACCAATCGCGCCTCCCGCAAGCTCAGGATCATCTCGCTCATTCCATTCATCCGCCGCAGCTGCTGGCCCCCTTTGGCATATGCAGCCGGCCTGCGCATCCGCAACCTGACATGTCTGGTCAGTTTTATGCTGCTTGCCATCGCGCCCCTGGCGGCGCGGGCCACTCCCCTGACCATCGTCGCCCTGGGTGACAGCCTGACCGCAGGCTACGGCCTGCCGCGCGAAGATGGCTTGGTCCCGCAACTCGAAACCTGGCTCAGGGCCCAGGGCGCCGATGTCACGGTCCTGAATGCAGGCGTATCCGGCGATACCACCGCAGGTGGTCTTGCGCGCACCGATTGGGCGCTGGTCGCGGAAACAGATGCGGTCATCGTTATCCTTGGCGGCAATGACCTGCTGCGCGGCCTGCCGCCGGAAGCAGCCCGCACCAACCTTAACGCCATCCTCGCCAAAACCGCAGCGCGCCGCCTACCAACACTTCTTGTCCCCGTCGCCGCCACCACCAACTTCGGCCCGGAGTACAAACAAGCCTTCGACGCAATCTATGCCGATGTCGCCAAGCAACACGGCGCCCGTCTCGCCCAGCCGTTCTTCTCCTCAATCTTCGCAACCACCGACAGAAGCACCGCCCTCAAAACCTTCCTGCAGGCTGACGGCATCCACCCGAACAAGGTCGGCGTCGCCCGCGTCGTCGAAGCCCTTGGCCCCGAAGTTCTGGAGCTTCTCAAAATACCCAAAAACTGAGCTGCGGGCTTTTTCTTTGCCAAAATACTCCCGCCGGAGGCCTCCCCGCCCGCGCTTAAGGCCCGACCTGCACCCCCGGCGCATCGGGGTTGAGGAATTCCGCCTCGATGCGGATCGCCACCAGATCGCCGACACCCATCATGGTCCCCGGCGCCGGGATCCCGAAAGCCATCCCGAAATCCGACCGGAACAGCGCCCCTTCCGCCGAAAAGCCGATGCGCGCTCCGCCCGGATCCAGCGGGTGGCCCGCATAGCCGCCATTATAATGCACCCGCAGCGTCACCGGTTTGGTGATCCCATGCAGGGTCAGATCGCCGGTCACCGCCGCCTGATCCGGGCCGGTCAGACGCACCCTGGTGCTTGTAAACGTCATCTCCGGAAATTTCGCCGCATCCAGAAAAGTCTCACCCGCGATCACCGCGTTAAAATCCAGGGACATATCAGGATAAAGCGTCTCGACCGAACCGGCATCGACCTTCGCCTCAAGCACCATGCTTTCGGGCGCTGCCGGATCAAAAGCGAGTGTCGCTTCGAACTTGCGGAAAAACGCGGTGTATTCTGAGAATCCCAGATGGCTCACTGAAAAAATCAGCCGCGCATGCGCCGGATCAAGCTGGTATTGTCCGGCAGGCGGTCCCGCCGACTCCGGCATCGACGTCTCGCCCTCGGCCCAAAGCGGCCCGGCGCTGCCAAAGGTTACGGTCAAGACAGTGGCCAAAATTACCCTGCGCAGATATCCCATCGGCCTCGCCTCTCGCCCGGTTGTCCTGACCGCAACCTGACGCCGCGAGGTCACAGGGTCAATGTCGGAGGCTCCCGCGCCCATCACATTCGGCTGAACAGTGCCGGATCCTACCAGCGGATACCAAACCGCAAAGCATCATAGATGCCCGCGTGAATGTTGCGCGAAGCCACCGCATCGCCGATCCGGTAAAGCGTGAAAGTGCCGCTGGGGTTCTTCACCGGAAACACCTCACCCGCCCCGGTCAAGGCCGTGTAGTCCACCGCCCCCAGATTGCGGCTCTCGTCCTTCAGCGCGAAGTAAAGTTCCTCCAGCGGTGCTGTGCCATGCTCGACCACCACCTGATCCACCCGTCGCTCGGCGCTCCATCCCGGCGCGAAATCCGACCCCAGCGTGGCGATCAGCGCGTTGCCCTCGCGCCGCACCCCCGTCACCCGCGTGGTGATGGTGATCCGCACCCCCGCCTCCTGAAAGGCCCGCATATAGGGCACATGGTTCATGCCGCCCATGTCCGGGGCAAAGAACCGCTCAGGACTGACCAGTTCCACCTCGGATCCGGCCCGCGCCAGCAGCTCCGCCGCCGTCATTCCGGCATGGGCGCCGCCATCGTCATAGACCAGCACCCGCCCGGCAGGCTTCACCGCGCCGGAAATCACATCCCAGCTGGAAACCGTCAGCGCCTCGCCGTCCATCTGCGGCGCCTGTGGCAAACCGCCTGTGGCGATGATCATCACATCGGGCGACAGCGCCCGAACATCCTCCGCTTCGGCGAAAGTGTTGTAGCGCACCTCCACCCCCAGCCGTTCCAATTCCGCAAGCCGCCAGTCGATGATCCCCACCATCTCGCGCCGACGCGGGTTCTGGATCAGCAGGTTCACCTGCCCCCCGGCCCGGTCCGAGGCTTCCAGCACCGTCACCTGATGCCCGCGCTCGCCCGCCACCCTTGCGGCCTCCAGCCCCGCCGGCCCGGCGCCGACAATCACCACCCGCTTTGGCGCCTCCGCCCGCGCAATCACATGCGGCATCCACGCCTCACGCCCGGTCGCGGCGTTATGAATACACAAGGCCTCGCCGCCTTCATAAATGCGGTCCAGACAATAGGTCGCCCCTACGCAGGGCCGGATCCGCACCTCTTGCCCCGCCATC
>JANMDM010000072.1:0-2305 GCA_031376305.1 Pseudomonadota bacterium
CGCCGTCTGTCTGGTCGGCAAGACCCATGACTTTCACGTCACCACCGCCCTCGGGATTACACTGGACGAAAACCTTGAAAACATCGCCGCCTCCCTCCGCCATCTGGTCGCCAAAGGCCGCGAGGCGTTGTTTGATGCCGAGCATTTCTTCGACGGCTACCGCGCCAACCCCGACTATGCGCTGAAATGCCTGCGGGCCGCGCAAGCGGCCGGGGCCCGCTGGATTGTCTTGTGCGACACCAATGGCGGCACCCTGCCTGCCGAAGTCGGCCGCATCACCACTGAGGTCATCGCCGCCGGTATTCCCGGCGACCGCCTCGGTATCCACACCCATAACGACACCGACAACGCCGTGGCCGCGTCGTTGGCCGCCGTTGACGCCGGGGCACGGCAGATCCAGGGCACCCTGAACGGTTTGGGCGAGCGCTGCGGCAACGCCAGCCTCACCTCACTGATCCCGACGCTGCTGCTGAAGGAACCCTACGCCAGCCGCTTTGAGACCGGCGTCACGCCCGAGGCGCTTAAGGGCCTGACCCGCGCCAGCCGCATGCTCGACGATATCCTCAACCGCGTGCCGCTGCGCGCCGCGCCCTACGTCGGGGCTTCGGCCTTTGCCCATAAGGCGGGGCTGCATGCCAGCGCCATCCTCAAGGATCCTGCCACCTACGAACACATCGACCCCGGCGTGGTCGGCAATGACCGGATCATTCCGATGTCCAATCAGGCCGGCCAGTCGAACCTGCGCGCCCGGCTGGCCGCCGCCGGGATTGTGGCCGATCCCAAAGACCCGGCCTTGGCCCGCATCCTTGAGGTGATCAAGGAGCGCGAGGATATCGGCTATGCCTATGACGGGGCGCAGGCTTCGTTCGAGCTGCTGGCGCGACGGGAATTGGGGCTTTTGCCCAGCTACTTCGAGGTGAAACGCTACCGGGTCACGGTCGAGCGGCGGAAGAACAAATATAATGAGATGGTCACCCTGTCCGAGGCGGTGGTGGTGGTCAGGATCGGTGGCGAAAAGATGCTGTCGGTGTCGGAATCGATGGACGAGACCGGTTCTGATCGTGGCCCTGTCAATGCGCTGTCCAAGGCGCTGGCCAAGGATCTCGGCCCCTATCAGCGCTACATTGCCGATCTGAAACTGGTTGATTTCAAGGTCCGCATCACCCAGGGCGGCACCGAGGCCGTCACCCGGGTCATCATCGACAGCGAGGACCGGGACGGCCACCGCTGGTCCACCGTCGGCGTCAGCCCCAACATCGTCGACGCGAGTTTCGAGGCCTTGCTCGACTCGATCACCTGGAAACTGGTGCGCGACGGGGCCACGCCCGCATGATCCCCGATCCCTGCGCGGCGCTGGTCGAAAGATCCGACCCCGACCGCTTTCTGGCCACCATGGCGGCACCACCTTCCGCCCGTCTCAGGCTCTGGCCGCTTTATGCCTATAACATCGAGATCGCCCGCGCGCCCTATGCCTCGTCTGAGCCCTTGGTGGCTGAGATGCGCCTGCAATGGTGGATCGACCTGATCGAAGGCATCGGGCAGGGCGCTCGCAGCCCGAAAGGCGATATCGGCGAAGCCTTGTCCGCCCTGCTGCAAAGCACGCCGATCCCGCCCGGCCTGCTGTCGGGTATGGCCGAGGCTCGGCGCTGGGAAGTGTGGCGCGAGCCTTTCGCCGACCGGGCGCATTTTGATGATTTCATCGATGCAACGGCGGGCAATCTGATGTGGGCTGCCTGTCTGGCACTTGGGGCGCCAACCCATGCGGAAGCGGTGGTGCGGGATTTTGCCTGGGGGGCTGGTCTGGCAAGCTGGCTTGCCGCTGTGCCGGAGCTTGCGGCGCGCGGGCGACGCCCGCTTGTCGATGGTGGTGCGGCCGCAGTGGCGGATCTCGCCCGCGACGGGTTGGCCCACATCGCCCGCGCCCGTCAATCGCGCCATCTGGTGCCGCGATCCGCCATTCCAGCGCTTTGGGCCGGCTGGCAGACACGCGCGCTTCTGAAACAGGCCGCCAAAACTCCGGCCCGCGTCGTCGAGGGAACGCTTGCAACAACCGACTTCGCCAAAAAAACCACGTTGATTCTGCGCGCGGCAACCGGTTACTGGTAAGGGGCCGCCGCCCTGCTCAGGCGGATCTGGGGCGCAGCGTCAGCCAGATCAGCGCCGCGCCCGCCAGCACCAGAAAGGGCAGCATGGCGATATTAACCGCCTGCCAGCCGGCAATAACGCTTGTCCCCGAGCAATTCATCAATGTGCCCGATGACAAGGACGCCGCCGTCACCCCGCCAAAGACCACCAGATCGTTGAT
>JANMDM010000090.1:0-4362 GCA_031376305.1 Pseudomonadota bacterium
CATTTCCACCTCGGGGGGGGGAATCGACTTGCCGGCATAAAGTTTCTTGATACCTCGGATCCAGTTGCGCGCCCGGTCATTCAGCTCAAAGTCGTTGCCCATGACCCGCCCACGGGTGATCAGTATGCCCAGATCAGCCCCCTCATAACGATAGTCCCCCGGACCAGTGATCCGCAAAAAGAACGCCTCACGTTCGGATTCAATCGCCTGCCGGTCAAAATCGAACCGATCATAAGACACCGTGCCATCATCCGCCATCCGGTAGATACCCGTAGGCGGCGCATTGGTGACGATATCAACGGTCTTGTCGGTCGATTTCATCACCACCTGCGACCAGGAATCGATGAATTCCTTCTTCGCCCAGCGGGCGTTCAGTTCTTCGACGTCGATCTTGTATTTAAGCCCGGAAAATTCCAGCAGATGAAACAAAAACAGCGGAGCATCGGCATAGGCAAAAGCCGAATGGTTGGTGATCGAGCTTGCCCCACAGATGCGCGGGTTCAATTCGCCCAGATAGACCTCGCCATCCTTTACGTCGATCAGAAAATCCAGATCGAAATAGCCGCGATAACCTTCTTTGACCAGTTGGTTGCCAAAGCGGAAGGCCATGTCGCGGGCTTTGTTGCGGATCTTTTCCGAAAAGGCGCCGGGAAAGATTTCATTGCCGCACCAACCGCCCTTGTAGGGGGTCAGCTCTTTTTTGCCGACAACTTCGGTCAACAGCGGCCCGACCAACGTGCCCGAACGGGTGGCGCAAGCCTCCATCGTGGCGCCGCGGTTGTTGATCCGTTTCATGATCTTGACCTCGTCTTCGGCCTCGATCTCTTCGGCGTGGCGGTTGTACTCCTGTTCATTCGCTATGAAGAAAGTGGTGTGGCCGCTATCACCAAAAGCGGTTTGCACCACCAGATCGGTGCCGATCTCGGCCTTCTTGGCAGCCGCGATCAAACCGGCAAAGGATTTGACCGGGGCAAGGGTATTGGGCACCGAGGCGACCTTGGCCTTGTTGCCGATCCGCACCGTTTCCATCTTGTTGTCGCAACGCGCACGCAGCGAAGCTTTCGGGAACCAGACCTCGATGCCAAGTTCGCGGCATATCTCTTCGGTTTTATCATCAAACATCAGGAAGGTGGCCACCGGCCTGCCGCCGCGCCGCAGGATTTCGTCGACCACATCCTTGTGCTGCAACAGGTAGTTGTTGATGTCTTCGATCGATTCAAACTCAGCATGATCCAGCCGCGCCGGCACCATCACCTTGGGGTGGCGGCCATCGAAACAATCAATGTAACTGATGAAGCGGAAGTTCCTGACCCATTGGTCAAGGCCCAACAGGTTGAAATTCGTGGCGGAAATAAAATAGATCGGCCGCTCATTACGGTGCATGACCACGCGAAGGTCTGACACGTTGCGGATGGTAATCATTCTTGCTCTCTCCCTCTGGTTTTTCAATCAGACAGTCCGCGCCCCAAGAAACTTGGGCCGGTTTGGCTAACCGCCCGCCAACATGATCGGCGCCAGATCCGCCCAAACGTCACCCGGCCCCGGATTTTCGGGATGCGCGGCGCCGCCCAGATGGTTGACGACGCCCCACACCGCGTTCAGTGCCGTGGTGACGGCACCTTCGGCCCAGCCGGCGGTCCATGAAATACTGTCACCGGCCAGGAACATCCCCCGGTGGGCATCTGGCATATCGGCTTGCATGAAGTGGCTGTAGAGGCGGCGCTGATAGCGGTAGTGCCCCGGCAGGTTCGCCTTGAAAGCGCCCATGAAATAGGGGTCATGTTCCCATGAAACCGTGATCGGATCGGCGATGATATGGCTTTTCAGATCAAGGCTGGGATAGATCTTTTTCAAGCTGTCGATCATCAGATCCACCCGCTGATCAATCGGCAGGGTGATCCATTTCATCGCATCGTCGTTCCAGGTGTAAGACA
The DNA here is from genome assembly GCA_031376305.1 of Pseudomonadota bacterium. Lineage (GTDB taxonomy): Bacteria > Pseudomonadota > Alphaproteobacteria > Rhodobacterales > Rhodobacteraceae > TMP-24. The sequence goes on from JANMDM010000090.1 coordinate 1,935, forward strand.
GGCAGATCGCGGCAGGCTGATCATCGCCCATATCCAGAAGGTATGTGCCGCGGGTTTTACGATCTGAGAGCGTCATGCTCATCACATCTTGACCGGTGATCGGGTCAACGTCTTTCCAGAAGGGTCTGTCGACAATGATGAAGGTTTTCGAGGCCTGCATGTAATGCGTCCGCTCCATCGCCATCCACATTTTCTGGCTGAACAGGCCCTCCTCGCAGTCGATCATCGTTGAAAGCAGCCAGCTTTGGCAGGTTACAATCACGCTGGAATAGCTTTGGGTGTTGCCCCAACGGTCGGTTATGGCGATCCGCCCTTCGCCGTCGCGGCGAATTTTTGTCACCGCACCGCGCGGTGTGCCGCCATGCAGGGATGCCAGCGACGTGCCCTTGGGCCAATGCGCCATCGTTTCCGGCGACAACCGCCAGATCGTGTTTGGCACCTGCTCGACCCCACCCACGACGGTGCGATGGTCGGAATCCGCATTTGCATAGACCACCCGCAGAATTTCCAGCATCGAGTTGGGGAAATCAGTATCCCAGCCGCCGGTACCAAAACCGACCTGACCGAACACTTCAAGATGCCGGAACGAACGGGATTTAAAGGCATCCGAGCGGGCGATAAAACCGTAAAAGCTCATGTTATCAAGGATCGGTACCAGCTTGTCCCAGATTGCCTTGATGGCAACCGGGTCGCGGTCCCGCATCGCCTTTTGCATCGAGGCAAAATCAGCACCTTCCTCCATTGCCTGATCCCAGGCCTGCGCCACTTCCTGAAAGATCGCGGGCAGGTCTTCGGCTTTGCGCGCGTAATGCTTTTCGCCCGCCAGCTCGATCACCGTGCTGGGGGTGACCGCCGACATCGGGTTGGGAAACTCGACCGTTTTGGCCCCCGCCACATCAAGATAGTGGAAAAAGGTTTTGCCGGTCGGTGGAAACCGCATGCCGCCCAGTTCCACCACCATCCCATCCACACCGGGCACGGGTTCGGACCGCAAGCGCCCGCCAATCCGCACCGCCTCATAGACCACCGGCTTCAGCCCGAGTTTTAGCAGCTCATACGCGGCAACAATACCCGACATTCCCGCGCCGATGATCGCCACTTCGTCGCCATGCCGGGCTGGCGGCACCTCGCCCAAGCCCGCCGGATGTGCTGCATATTCGTCAAAGGCAAACGGGAAATCCGGCCCCAGCATCGACAGCTTGTCGTCGTAGCCGGTAGAGTTGGAACGGAACTTTTGCGCGGTCATTTAGGTCTATCTCCGTTTCACGCCAGGCAGGACGCAGAGCATCTCGAACAGCAGATAGGCGGCCGTAATTGCGGTATTGCCGGTGGTATCATAAGGCGGAGACACCTCGACCAGATCGCAGCCGACAAGATTCAAGCCATAGCATCCCCGGATGATCTCCAGCGCCTGCACCGTGGTCAACCCGCCAATTTCCGGCGTTCCGGTGCCCGGCGCAAAGGCCGGATCAAGGCTGTCGATGTCGTAGGTCAGATAAACCGGCCCGTCACCCATCTGTGCCCGCACTTCCGCCATCAGCGGTATCAATGAGCGGTGCCAGCAGTCTTCAGCCTGAACCACGCGAAAGCCCTGCTCGCGTGGCCAGTCGAAATCATCCGCCGCATAACCCGACCCCCGCAGACCGATCTGCACACAGCGCTTTGTATCCAAAACACCCGCCTCAACAGCGCGGCGAAACGGGGTGCCATGGGCGATGGGTTCGCCGAACATATGCTCATTGATATCGGCGTGCGCGTCGATATGGATCAGCCCGACCGGCCCGTGCTTTTTCGCCATCGCCCGCAGGATCGGATATGTCAGTGTGTGATCGCCGCCCAGCGTAAGCGGGATGCAGTTTTCGGCCAAAATTGCGTCGTAAGCCTCGGTAATAATGTCCATGCACTTGGGCAGGTTGAAGGTGTTGATCGCCACATCGCCGATATCGGCCACCTTCAGGCTGTCAAACGGTGCGGCGCGCGTTGCCATGTTATAGGGGCGGACCATACAGGATTCCGCCCGGATCTGGCGCGGTCCATGCCGGGTTCCTGCCCGGTTCGAGGCGCCAATATCCATCGGGATCCCCACGAAACAGGCGTCAAGACCCTTGGCAGTTGGCTGCGTCGGCAAACGCATCATGGTCGACGGGCCACCAAAGCGCGGCATCTGATTGCCACCCAGCGGCTGATTGAAGGGCTTTGGGGTCATTGGTCCTGCTCTCCCTGAATAAGCCGCCGATAAAGCGCCGGTCGACGGTCTTGCATATGCGTATTGATCTGGCGCGATTGGCGCAGCGCTGACAAGTCGATATCTGCCAGAATAAGCTCCTCGCCCCGCCCGGCACGCGCAAGGTCAACGCCATCCGGCCCGACCACGCAGCTTAAGCCACAGTATTCAAAGTCGGCCTCGGTGCCGCAGCGGCCGACATAG
>JANMDM010000092.1:0-5148 GCA_031376305.1 Pseudomonadota bacterium
CGAGATGGCGCGCTAAAAACTGTCCTCGACCCGGAACCCCGCCGGTATCCGATCATGCCCCTCAAGCACCAGATCGGCCATCACTTCGGCCACCTTCGGCGCCATGCCAAAGCCGATCTTGAAGCCGCCGTTGGCGATGAAATGGTCCGTCCGTTCCGGCCAGTGCCCCAGCATCGGCGCCCGGCTTGCGGCGCGCGGGCGCAGTCCTGCCCAGCGGTCGATGACGGCTGCCGTCGCCAGTGCCGGACATACCGCACGCACCCGTTCGATCAGATCCGCAAGTTGCCCATCGGTGGTGGTCGCATCGGCAAAGTCGCGCTCCGATGTCGATCCGACCGCCACCGTGCCATCGTCCTGCGGCACGATATGCAGGGCATCCACAAAAAGCTGCGGTCTGTCGCAGGCGCCATGGGCAAACAGCGCCGCCTGCCCCTTGAGGGCGGATCCCACTGGCCTGCCGACCGCCTCCGACAGGTCCGCCAAACCCTGAACCCCCGTCGCCCAAATCACCGGCCCTGCCGATTTTGCGTTTGCAAATATCCCCGCCGGAGGCTCCTGTCCGGCCCGCATCGGCGCCGCTTCCGGAAAAGCACCCTCCACCACCCCGCCACCCTTGGCCCGGATCGCCGCCGCCAATGCCGCCGTCGCGCGTCTTGGGTGAAGCCGCGCCGAGAGCGTATCGCGCAGCCAAAGCCCGGTCGGGCTGGGCGCGGCCCAATCGTCATCGCGGCCCGCGCTTTCCACGCGCCATTCAGCGCAGCCCCGCCAGTGCTGCGCAGCACCTTCGGCCCGGGCCCTTGCCTGCGCAACCGCACGGTCGTCGGTCAGCGGTTGCAGCCGCCCAGTCCGCGCGTAGCCGGGATCAGCACCGGAAGCCGCCTGCACCCCGGCCCAGAAATCTTTGGCCATCAGCAGGCTTTCCAGCTGAAACTGCTTCTTGGTGTTCCAGTTTTCCGGCACATGCGGGGCCAGCGCGCCGACCAGTCCGCCGCTGGCGCCGGCGCCGATGCAGTCACGCTCGATCAGCCGGACCCGCGCCCCGCGGCGGGTGCATTCCCAGGCGATGGCCAGCCCGAAGATGCCACCGCCCATTACCGTCACATCCGCCGTTGCCATTCCGCCCGCCCTTGGCCTGCATTCCGCTCAAGCGTTATGCGAGGCGTCAGGGCAAGGCCAGCCCCGCCAGTGCTCCGCCCGGAGTAGGGTGCGTGATTTCTCGCACCGGGAAGGTGCCGCGCCGGGATGTGGTGCGTGCAAGCACGCACCCTACAACTGGCTGTTGGTAAGAGCCAAAGAGCGTGAGCGGCGCGTCGACCCCGGCCAGTTCGGCGATCCCCCCATCCGTGCCCCGGTAGGAGATGATCGTGCCGTAGGTCGGGTCGTCGTAGGCAACGGCGTAGAAACCGGCGGCGACTTCGGGGCTGGTCGGATCGGAATCCGATGTAGCACGTATCCTTGCCGTTCCTATGCCGGTGTTGGTGGCATCGCTCAGGCCGGTGATCCCCTGACCGTAGCTCCGGTTGTACGCATCCATCGAGAGAATTGATAGGAACAGATCTTTCGAAATAGTCACTTACACTCTCCTACCAGAAAGGCCCCGGGGCCAAGGTTATTTGAAAGCTGATTGTCAAATACAGCGCCTGTTTTCCCGCTTAGACGCCGGTAGTTTTTCGTTAGATTACACAGCCACCCCAACACCTCCGCCACCCGCCCTTTGGTCACCGCCTCCTTCGTCACCGCCAGTGTCACCGCCTTCAGCCGCACTCCCGGCCCGAAGCTGGCGGCCAGATCCTCCGGGTCGACCCGCCGGACGGTCTTGGGGTCGGTCACATCGTCGAAGGTCACCAGCGTCGGAAACGGGTTGGACATATAGGCGGCCGCGGGCCGAAGCGGCAGTGGTGCCGGAACGTCCCATGGGCGGCGTTTCAGCTGCGCCATCATCGCCTCGTAGCTGAGCGCATCCGGGTCGGTTTCCCGCCCCAGCCGGAAGGCGGCGTAGGCCCAGTATTCTGCCCCGTCGAGCAGCACGAAGAGATAGCGGCCGGGCGCAACCTCGACCACCACCGCCTCGCCGGTCACCTGATTCTTCACACCCCTTGAATCAGGCAGTTCAAGCAGCCCTTCGAGCTGGACATTCGTCACCGCTGTCACCGCCGAGCCGCTGACTTCGCCCGAGGGCGTCTCGACCGTCACCGTCAGGCGCTGATGCCAGCTGACCGTCTGCCCGCCGAAGAGCGCCCGGAAGATGAGGAAGCCCACAAGACCGAGGGCGAGGAGAGTGAAGAGGGTGCGTTTCATCAAGGCTCCGGGCGGTTGGGTGCGGGCAGTCTGCGCGGTGAAGGGACGCAAGACAACCATGGGTGGCATTCTGCGGCCCAGAAAGCCGATAATCCGGGCGAAATCATGGCCCGCCTGCCGTTGCCATTCCGCCCGCCCTTCGCCATGGTCCGCCCCGGCAGGGGTCAGGGCAGATGACGACGGGAAACCAGAGCGAGCGGGTCGAATGGCAGGACGGGGACACGCCGGTCTCAACCCTGTTCGGCGATCCCTATTTCTCGCGCGAGGATGGGTTGGCGGAAACCCGGCATGTGTTTTTGGCGGGCAATGACCTGCCCGCCCGGTTCCGCGATGGCTTGGTCATTGCCGAGCTGGGCTTTGGCACCGGACTGAACCTTTTGGCCACGGCAATCGCCTGGGACGCTGCCGGGGCGCCGGGGCGGCTGACCTACACCAGTTTCGAGGCTTTCCCGATGCCTGCGCCCGATATGGCCCGGGCGCTGAGCGCGTTTCCCGAAGCCGCAGCCCGCGCCACCCCCTTGCTGGCTGCCTGGGGACGGGGCGCGCGGCGCTTTGACCTGGGGCCGGTCGCGGTCGAGGTCATCGAGGGCGATGCGCGTGAAACGCTGCCATTTTGGCAGGGGCGGGCCGACGCCTGGTTCCTTGACGGGTTTTCACCGGCGAAGAACCCCGAACTGTGGGGCGATGATCTTTTGGCAGAGGTTGCCCGCCATACCGCGCCGGGCGGCACCTTCGCCACCTACACATCGGCCGGCTTCGTGCGGCGGGGCTTGCAGGCGGCGGGCTTTCAGGTAGAGCGCATCGCAGGCTACGGGCGCAAGCGGCACATGAGCCGCGGAATTTTGGGTGACAGGGCGGCATGAAGGAACAAAACACCCGCCTTGGCATCATCCTGATGACCATCACCAGTCTGGTGTTTTCGCTGCAGGACGGCATCTCGCGCCACCTTGGCGGCGAGTATAACGTCTATATGGTGGTGATGATCCGCTTTTGGTTCTTCGCGGCCTTCGTGATGGCATTGGCGGCGCGGCAACCGGGGGGGATCCGCGCCGCGATCCACACCCATTATCCGGTGCAGCAGCTTTTGCGCGGGCTGCTGCTGGCAGTAGAAATCTGCATCATGGTGGTGGCTTTCGTCCGGCTGGGCCTGGTGGAAAGCCACGCAGTCTTTGCCTGCTATCCGCTGCTGGTGGCGGCGCTGTCGGGCCCGGTTTTGGGGGAGCAGGTCGGCTGGCGGCGCTGGACGGCGATCGGGATCGGATTTGTCGGTATTCTCATCATCTTGCAGCCGGGAGTGACGGTGTTTTCGGTCAATGCGCTGATCCCGCTTCTGTCGGCCTTCATGTTCGCGCTTTACGGGCTTTTGACCAGGTTTGTGGCGCGCAAGGATCCGGCGTCGGTGACGTTCTTTTGGGCGGGTGTCGTGGGCGCCGTGGTGATGACGCCGCTTGGGCTGTGGCATTGGCAGGCGATGACCGGCACTGATTGGATCTGGATGGGGATTTTGTGCTGCACGGCGGCCACCGCGCATTACCTGATGATCCGCGCCCTTGAGGTGGCCGAGGCGTCAGCAGTCCAGCCCTTTGCCTATCTGCAACTGGCCTTTATCGCCATTTTGGGCGTGGCAGTCTTTGACGAGACGCTGCGGGCGAATGTGGTGATTGGCGCCGGGGTTGTGGTTGCCGCCGGTTTGTTCACGCTATGGCGGGCAAGACTGAAGGGTCGGGACAGCGCCGGGTCGCTCACTTCCTGAGGCACGAGCTGCCGTCCGTTGTCAGATGGCCCGTGGGGAGGTAACTGGCCAGCGCCGTGCGCGCCGCCAGCCCGATCAGGCAGACCAGTTCGTCGTCGCGGTCAGGGTTCGGGGTCATAAGCTTGGCTTTGACCCCGAAGGCCGGGGTGCCTTCATAGGGGATCTGGTAGCTTTCCGGAGAGATGCCCACCGTCACCGCGACCTCATAGATCCAGATGCGGCCGGCACCTGTGCCGATCCATTTGCCGACGTCCGAACTGGTCTGGATGTTCACGACGACATCTGCGCCGGGGCCGTTCGCTGCGCGCAGGCCGGAGCGCGCCATAGTCTTGGCAAGCGGCGGCACGAGGTAATTGCCGTAACCACTGCCGTATTGCGACGAAGAAAGCTCGATAATATAGCTTTTGCCATCCAGCGGGCTGGCGGCACTGCCATTTGCAAAGCAAAACCCGATCGCGGCTGCGATGTAAATGGCGACCGTGCTTTGGCGGGCGATTGCCGGACCGGTGCAGGGCGCTGGGGTGTCCAAAGGTGCTGGGGAATGCGTGGCGTGCAAGCGGTCAGATCCTTTGTGCGAAGGTGACGGTGGTTGCGCGTGAGAAACCCGGATGGGCGCTGCGACCCGTTTCAGTGAAGCCCATCGCCTGAAAAGTTTTGTGATTTTCGGCCAGCTCGACCCGGGTTTCCAGCCGCAGTTCGGGCAAGGCCAGCGCCCTGGCCCGCGCGACCGCGTGTTTGACCAGTTGCCGCGCCAGACCCTGGCGGCGAAAGGCCGGATCGACAGCCAGTTTTCCCAGATAAAGGTGGCCGTCGCTGGGCGTCAGCACCATGCAGGCGATGGGGTGGCCCGCCTCCTCCAACAGCCAGATTTCGCCCTCCCCGGCCTGTCGGGACAGGTCGGCAACCGAAAGGCGGGTTGCCGACGACGGCGGGTCGATGCGGCCCTGCATAAAGGCGAAACTGGATTGGATCAGTCCAAGAACCGGGTCAAAATCTGCGCTGGGCGCCAAGCGGCGCGGGGTGCGGTGAACCGGCAGGCCATCGGCAAGCGCCACCCACGGCAGATGTTCATTCCAGTTTACATGCAGGGTCGGGCG
>JANMDM010000151.1:0-7725 GCA_031376305.1 Pseudomonadota bacterium
GAAAATGGTCTTTAAGGGACTTACCGCAACTCAGGCTGACGCCGCCGTATTCTGGGCCAACAGAAGGGAAACATCTTTGTGACAGAAACCTTTCTGCAAAATGCCCGCCTCATCGACCCGGAATCCCTCACCGAAACCGAAGGCTCCCTCCTCATCGACAACGGCCTCATCGCCGCCCTCAACGCCCCCGCCCCCAAGGGCGCGACCGTCCTTGACTGCGGCGGCAAATGCCTCGCCCCCGGCATCGTCGATCTGGGCGTCAAGGTCGGCGAACCCGGCGAGCGGCACAAGGAGAGCTTCCGCTCGGCCGGTCTTGCCGCCGCCGCCGGGGGCGTCACCACCATCATCGCCCGCCCCGACACCCACCCGGCTATCGACAGCCCCGAGGTCTTGGAATTCGTCACCCGCCGCGCCGCTGAGGCATCACCGGTGCGCATCCTGCACATGGCGGCGCTGACCAAGGGCCGGCAGGGGCGCGAGATGACCGAGATCGGCTTTTTGCTCGACGCAGGTGCCGTCGCCTTCAGCGACTGCGACCATGTGGTTGCCGACACCAAGGCCCTGTCGCGGGCGCTGACCTATGCCCGCAGCCTCGGCGCGCTGATCGTCGGCCATCCGCAAGACCCCGGCCTGTCGGCGGGGGCCGCCGTCACCAGCGGCAAATTCGCCAGCCTGCGCGGGCTGCCCGGCGTTACGCCGATGGCCGAACGCATGGGGTTTGACCGCGACATGGCGCTGATCGAGATGACCGGGGCGCGTTATCACGCCGATCAGATCACCACCGCGCGGACCCTTCCGGCGCTGGAGCGGGCCAAGAGGAACGGGCTGGATGTGACCGCCGGCACCTCGATCCACCACCTGACGCTGAACGAATTCGACGTGGGCGACTACCGGACCTTCTTCAAGGTCAAGCCACCGCTGCGGTCCGAAGACGACCGGCTGGCGGTGGTGGAAGCGGTGGCCTCGGGGCTGATCGACATCATCAGTTCCATGCACACCCCGCAAGACGAGGAAAGCAAGCGCCTGCCCTATGAGGAAGCCGCCTCGGGCGCCGTGGCCCTGGAAACCTTCCTGCCCGCCGCCATGCGCCTGTATCACGCGGGCCAGCTGACCCTGCCGCAGCTCTTCCGCGCTATGTCTTTGAACCCGGCGAAACGTCTTGGCCTGCCGCAGGGGCGGCTGGCGGTCGGTGCCCCCGCCGATCTGGTGCTCTTTGACCCCGATGCGCCCTTCGTGCTGGACCGCTTCACGCTGAAGTCGAAATCCAAGAACACGCCGTTTGACGGCCAACGGATGGAAGGCCGGGTCTTGGCCACCTTTGTCGGCGGCAACCAGGTCTTTGCGGCGGGGGAATAGGATGCCGATTTTTGAAACCGGGCCGCTGGCGCTGCTGCTTGCAGGGATCCTGGGTTATTTGCTTGGCTCGGTCCCCTTCGGGGTTCTGGTGACCCGGATCATGGGTCTGGGCGATCTGCGCAAGATCGGTTCTGGCAATATCGGCGCCACGAATGTTCTGCGCACCGGCAACAAGGGCGCCGCCCTTGCCACCTTGCTGCTTGATGGCGGCAAAGGTGCCGTCGCGGTGCTGCTGGCGCAGGCCATCACCGCTGCCGATGCCGCACAGATTGCCGGGATTGCGGCCTTCCTTGGCCATCTTTACCCGGTCTGGCTGCGGTTCAAGGGTGGCAAGGGGGTCGCGACCTTTCTGGGCATTTTGCTGGCGCTGGCCTGGCCAGTGGGCGCGGCCACTTGCCTGACATGGCTTGTGACCGCCGTGATGTCGCGAATCTCGTCCCTATCCGCCCTAGTCGCAGCGGCATTGGCGGCCTTCTGGGCCGCAATGCTTGGTCACGGCGACATGGTCTTTCTGACTGTCCTGCTGGCAACACTGGTGTTTATCCGCCATCGCCCGAACATCGAGCGGCTGAAAGCCGGCACCGAACCCCGCATTGGCAAGCGATAAGCCGTTTTACAGTAAGCTACTGCCCGAAAATCTGACACTGACGGAACCTACAATTTGATGTCTGCTGATCTTCAGCGACCAGGGAACAGCCGCCGTGTTCTATCGGCGGACCCTCAACGCAAGCCAACCGATCAGCAGGAGCAGAAAGTCGCTTAAATCACCCCGGAAACTGTCCAAGGGACGGGGAGTAGCTCAGTTAGCCGACCTTCAGCACGATTTTACCGACATGATCTGACCCTTCGATACGCCGGTGCGCCTCGGCCGCCTCGGTCAGCGGATATTCCAAATCCATCACCGGGGCCACACGCCCCGCTTCGATCAGCGGCCAGACTTTTTCGCGCAAATCGTCGGCAATCCGCGCCTTGGCAAGGTCGCTTTGCGGCCTGAGCGTCGATCCGGTGATCGTCAGCCGCCGCGCCATCACCTGTGCGAAGTTCAGTTCAACCTTGGGCCCCGACAAGAACGCGATCTGCACCAAGCGCCCGTCATCGGCCAGGGCCCTGACGTTGCGTGGTATATAGTCACCGCCGACCATGTCCAGAATCAGGTTCGCCCCACCCTCGGCCAACATCACCTCGACGAAATCCTCCGCCCGGTAATTCACCGCCCGCTCCGCCCCAAGACCCAGACACACCGCGCATTTCTCATCCGAACCGGCGGTGGTGAATACCCTTGCGCCAAAGGCATGCGCCAGCTGAATCGCGGTCGTGCCGATGCCCGAGGTGCCGCCATGCACCAAAAACCGCTCGCCTGCCCGCAGGCCGCCGCGCACGAACACATTGCTCCAGACGGTGAAAAACGTCTCGGGCAGGCAGGCCGCCTCGCGCAGACCCATCCCTGCTGGCACCGGCAGCGCATGGGCGGCGGGTGTGACCACATATTCGGCATAACCGCCACCGGGAAGCAAAGCGCAGACCCGATCGCCCAACGCCCATTGCGAAACCCCCGGCCCGACCGCCGCCACGCGACCGGAAGCCTCAAGCCCCGGCAAGGGCGAGGCGGAGGCTGGCGGCGCATAGGCCCCGGCACGTTGCAAGGCGTCGGGGCGGTTGACGCCGGCATAAGCCACCTTGATCACAATCTGCCCGACCCCTGCCACCGGCACCGGGCGGTCGCACAGGGCCAGAACTTCCGGCCCGCCGGGGCGGGTGATCTCAACAGCGCGCATCGTCTTGGGCAGCGACATTCTTAACCTTTCTGTCCGGGAAGATCGGCAGGCCCCGGCGCCGGGGCTTTGATCCGATCCAAAAGCCTCAATGGCCCCGCCAGCATTTTGGCCAAGGGCGAGGCGCGGAAATCCGCCTTGGTCTTCTCAAACCGCATCACGTCTTCAATCCGCCGGTCCAGAAAGGCCCAGGTGTCAGCCCGCCCCGCGCTGTCATCGCCCAACCAGTAAAGCACGCAGGCCGAATAGACCGCCGACAAAGTGGCGCGCTTGGTATACCAGTTCACATCGCTTGAATTATCGCCCAAAGCCGTCCAGATCGCATCCGCCGTGCCCCAAACCAGGGCCGCCCCCGCTGGCATGTTCTGTGGCAAGGAAAACAGCGCCATCCCGCGCCGCACCACATCTCGGTCGGCAGCCTCCAGCCGCAGCCGCACCGCCAGCGTCACTTTGTCCCGAAACCGCATCGCTGCAAGATCGCTTTCCACCAACCGGGCCCGCAGCTGCCCATCGCCCCGCCGGTGATAGGCCACCGCCAGATCAACCGCGCCGCGCGGAAACATCACCGGCACCAGACCGGGCGCCACGCCCGAATCCGCGGCCGCAGCGCGCAGACACGCCTCGCTCCAGCCATCAAAGACCACATGCGCCAGCGCCGCATCCAGCAGTGCGGTTTGCGCGGCACTCAGTTCCATTCCCGTGTTTTCCATGATCTACCTCTATCCCACCCAATGAGTGGACAAAAGACCGGCGCTTTGCTATAGGGCCACCTCCTGCAAATACTTGCAACTCAAACCTAGGAAGGTGGTGACAACCACATGCAGGTCAGCGTTCGCGACAATAACGTCGAACAGGCTCTTCGCGCCCTGAAGAAAAAACTTCAGCGCGAGGGTGTGTTTCGGGAAATGAAGCTCAAGCAACATTTCGAGAAGCCGTCCGTGAAGAAAGCCCGCGAGCAAGCCGAAGCCGTTCGGCGCGCCCGTAAACTGGCGCGCAAGAAGGCCCAACGCGAAGGCGCTATCTAAGCCCTAAGCATCGGTCCTTGCCCGGAACGCGCAAGATCGTAAGGTCTTGCACACGATCAACCCCTGCGGCTCGGCCACAGGGGTTTTTCTTTGGGCATGCCTGTCAGTGCGTGGGCCGGGATGCGCCCGGACCCGACAAGCTTGCAAGGGCGCAAGCGCGCCCATAGTCCTGTGGATTTGGTCACGCTTCGTGTATCTTGTTTGGATTCAGCTCGCCAACGCGCATAGTAGCGCATCTTGGGGGGGCAAATGGAACACAGGCTTGCCGCGGTGCTCGCTGCCGACATGGTGGGATACAGCCGCCTTATGGGCGTTGACGAAGTCGGGACGCTTGCACGGCTGCGGACCCATCGGATCGAACTGATTGATCCCGCTATCGCCAAAAACAACGGGAACATCATCAAAACCACTGGCGATGGCATGCTGGTCGAGTTTCAAAGTGTCTCCGATGCTGTGCGATGCGCCGTCGAGGTTCAGGAAAGAATGGCACGCCGCAACGCCGATGTCGCCGAGGACCGGCGCATCGAGTTCAGGATCGGCATCAATCTGGGCGACATCATTTTTCAGGATGACGATATTTTTGGCGACGGCGTCAACATCGCCGCTCGGCTAGAGCAGCTTGCAGACGTTGGTGGGATCTGCGTCGCAACGGCGGTGCATGATCAGGTTGCCGACCGGCTTGATGTGGCATTTGAGGATCTGGGAGAGAAGACGCTCAAAAACATCAAGCGACCAATCCGGGTGTTTCGCGTGCTACTGAATACACAGTCAAAGATCGGGGACGGCGGCAATCGGAAATCTGCGCCCTCGCGCGCAACGGTCAAACCCACCATCGCAGTTTTGCCCTTCGCCAACATGAGTGGCGACAAAGATCAGGAATTCTTCGTCGACGGGCTGACAGAAGACATTATCACCGAACTTTCGCGTCGCCACGAACTGTTCGTCATCTCGCGCAATTCCACCTTTGTTTACAAGGGAACCGCGGTCAATTTGCGCGAAGTCGCCCAGAAGCTGGGCGCACAATATCTGGTCGAGGGCAGCGTCCGGCGTTCGGGTGACCGGCTGAGGATCACCGTCCAGTTGATCGACACGGTGAACGACAGCCATCTTTGGGCCGAAAAATATGACCGCAAGATGGCCGACATTTTCGAGATTCAGGACGAGGTGACCTCGGCAATTGTCGCCACGCTGCCCGGCCGGGTCGAGGCAGCCCAGAACGACATGTTGAAACGCAAGCTCCCCGCGAACATGGCGGCTTATGAGCTGGTTTTGGCCGCGAAGGTGCTTCATCACCGCAGCAACCGCGAAGACAATGCAAAGGCGCAAGAACTGATCAATCGGGCAATAGAACTTGACCGCGATTACGCCCATGCACATGCTTGGCGTGGTTGTATATTGGGTCAGACTTGGGTGTATGGCTGGTGCGCGGACAAGATCGCGACCCAGGACGAAATTGCAGCCGAACTCGCAGAGGCGCTGGTGCTTGACGACAACGACGCCGATGTTCACCGCATCCTGGCCGCTGTGTCGATCATCCGCGACAACCTGACCAAGGCCCGCTACCATCAGGAACGGGCGATTTCTCTCAATCCCAACTATGATCTGATCGTCGTCCAGCAGGGTGAAATCCTGACCTGGCTCGGCAATGCGAAAGAGGGCACCGAGTGGATCCGTAAAGCGATGAACCTTAACCCCCATCACCCGGAACGGTTCTGGAGCTATCTGGGGAGGGCCCATTTCACCGCCAAAGAGTATCACGAAGCCATAGAGGCCTACATGCGGCTATCGACAACCGACCACACGCAACATGCGTTCTTGGCCGCAGCCTATGCATGGCTTGGCGACAAGACCGCCGCCGCAGCCCATGCCGACCGCGTTCGCACGCTTGAACCAGAGTTCGTTTTGGCGGATTTCCTTGGCACCATGCACTATGTTGACAGCAGTGATCTGCAGCATCTCAGGCAAGGTTTGGAACGTGCAGGCGTCAGTTGACTTTGAATTTGAAGGTCACCCCCCTTATGCGCAAGCCTTTGCCGACCGGCCGAACGGGACTTGGCCAATCGTACCAGCCCGGCTAGAACCTGTGCAGTAGGGGAGAAAAAATGTATCATTTGACGCGCCGCGCCGCCTTGGGCCTTTGCCTTGTCACCCTTGCCGCCTGTGGGCAACGCCCCGAAGAACAAGCCGACTTTGCTGGCAATACGCCCCAAATGCAGCGTCTGGTCACGCAATACGCCAATCTCTACGACATGCCTGAATCGCTCATTCACCGCATCATCCGCCGCGAAAGCGGCTACAACCCGGCGGCGCGCAACGGCCCCTATTACGGGCTGATGCAGATCCTGCCGCAGACCGCCCGGACCATGGGCTACCAAGGATCGCCCGAGGGGCTGCTGGATGCCGAAACCAACCTGAAATACGCTGGGAAATATCTGCGCGGCGCCTGGCTGGTGGCGCGTCGCAGTGAAGACCGCGCGGTGATTTGGTATGCCAAGGGTTATTACTACGAGGCCAAACGCATGGGCCTCTTGGAAGAAACCGGGCTTCGCAGTTAAACCGGGATCGCCGTGGTCTTGAACACTGTACGCAGCGCGAAGGACGAATGCATCTGCGCCACCCCCGGCAACCGCGCCAAATACTGGCGGTGAATGCGGGCGAAATCGTCGGTGTCCTCGGCCACAACTTTCAGCAAGTAATCTGCCGTTCCCGCCATCAGATGGCATTCCAACACATCCGGCACCCGCCGCAATTCCCTCTCGAAAGCCTCCAGCACTTCATCTGCCTGCCCCGACAGGGTGATCTCCACAAACACCGTCGTCGGTCGCCCCATTTTCCGGGCGTTCAGCAAAGCGACGAAGGCGTCGATATAGCCCTCCTCCTCCAGCCGCTGCACGCGGCGATGGCAGGCCGAGGGTGACAGGTTCACCCGTTCTGACAATTCAGCATTGGTGATGCGGCCCTGCTTCTGCAAAGCCGTCAGGATGCGGCGATCTGTAGCGTCAAGTTCCATTTGCGCGCAAGGTTCTTCGGTAATACTCACATTTATTCGAAGACTATACCAATTCATCCCCGAAACACCACCGTCTTTTCAAAGCAATTGCGCGCCATACCGCGCATGCTTGCGGCAATATTCATCGCAAGGACCTCATCATGAAAATCGGTTGCCCCAAGGAAATCAAACCGCAGGAATTCCGCGTCGGCATGACGCCGCATGCGGCCCGCGAAGCTGTGGCCCACGGCCATGACGTGATCATCGAAAAAGGCGCGGGCCTTGGCGCCGGTTTTGCTGATGCCGACTACGTCGCCGTTGGCGCCAAAATTATCGACACCGCGAAAGAAATCTTCGCCATGGCCGATATGATCGTAAAGGTGAAAGAACCCCAGTCGGTCGAGCGTAAGATGCTGCGCGAAGGTCAGATCCTGTTTACCTATCTGCACCTTGCCCCTGATCTGGAGCAGACCAAGGATCTGCTGGCCTCGGGTGCAACCTGCATCGCCTATGAAACCGTCACCGACCGCAACGGCGGCCTGCCGCTGCTGGCCCCGATGTCGGAAGTGGCCGGGCGTCTCGC
>JANMDM010000218.1:0-6653 GCA_031376305.1 Pseudomonadota bacterium
CCAGCAAGCCCTTGTCTTCGACCACTTCCAGACCGGCGGCGAAGGCGATGTTGGTGGCGTCGGCCCAGATATGCGCCGCGCGCTCCTCCGCATCCAGCACCACATGGGCGCGTTTGAGTTTGGCGGTGTAGTCGTCGAAAGAGCTAACGGCGAAAGGCCCCGGGGCCAGGAAGCGGTGGCCGCGCGTGGTGTTGCCTGAGGTGATGCCGTCGATGTTCAGGGGCACCACCTCGGCTCCGGCTTCGTCGGTCAGGAGGCACAGGATCGACTGCAAGGGCCGCACCCAGCGCAAGCTGCCCGCCCCCCAGCGCATCGACTTCGGCCAGGGGAAGGTGCGGATCGTGGATTCGAGCACTTCGGAGATGATGTCGGGCGCGCGGCGGCCGGGTTTGGTGACGACCGCGAAATAGACCTGACCCTTTTTGTCGTCGCGGACCTCAAGCTGGTCTTTGGTCAGGCCGGTGGCGCGCAAAAAGCCGTCAATGGCCGCATCCGGTGCGGTGGTGGCCGGGCCTTTGCGTTCTTCGCGCAGGGCGGCACTTTCGCCGGTCAGCCCCTGCACGGTCAGCGTCAGGCGGCGGGGGGTGGAGAAGGCGGCGGCGCCTTCGTAGGTCAGGCCCGCAGCCACCAGCCCGTCGGTGATCAGTTTGCGCAAGCTGTCGCGGGCCAGGACCTGCATGCGCGCCGGGATTTCCTCGGAAAAGAGTTCGATGAGAAGATCGGGCATGTTACTGGTCCGCGCTTTCGTTCAGTTGTTGCCAGGCAAAGGCCCGGCCATCGGCATAAACGGCGATGACGCGGTCAATCCCGGGATGGATGTTTTCTTCCGACAGGAACGCCACAGCAGCACCGCTTTCCAGATCGGCACCGATCTGGGCGGCATTGAAGCACGAAAACCATGATGGGGCGATCAGCGGCGTCGGCTTTTCGTAGATGCGGTAGGTTTCAGTCAGCATCGCCAGGGTCATCGGCGTGAGGAAACAGCCGCGAAACCGCAGCGGCGAGCTGGCAGCGTCGATACCTTCGAAATCGGTTGTCAGCATCGGCTCGGGCACCGCCGCCGCCATTGGCAAAAGCCGGATCACCGCCGCCGGCGATGAGACCTGAATCGGTTCGTAATAGGCATATTCCTGCAGGTAATAGATCGCCCCCCCCGCCACCAAAGCTGTCAGCACAATACCCCCCGCGACAAGCTTGCCATTCACGCGATCACCCCGCCTGCTTCGGCCAAAACAAAGGCGTCGGCACATTTCTTGGCCAATGCCCGCACCCGGCCGATGTAAGCTTGGCGTTCAGTGACCGATATTACCCCGCGCGCATCCAACAGGTTGAAGGTGTGGCTGGCCTTGATGCACTGGTCATAGGCAGGATGCACCATGATGATATGGCGCCCTGCCTTATCTTCGGCAGGTGCCGCAAGAATGCGGTCACACTCGGCCTCGGCGTCCTTGAAATGTTGCAAGAGCATAGCGGTATCGGCCTGATCGAAGTTCCAGCGCGAATATTCCTGTTCAGTCTGGCGGAAAATATCACCGTAGGTCAGCGGGATCGGCGCCCCCCCTTCTTCAACAGGTCTTGGGTCGTTGAAGGGCATGTCCATCACATGGTCGATGCCCAGAACATACATCGCCAGCCGTTCCAGCCCATAGGTCAGCTCGCCGGAAACCGGTTTGCAATCATGGCCGCCAACCTGTTGGAAATAGGTGAACTGCGAAACTTCCATGCCGTCGCACCAAACTTCCCAACCCAGACCCCAGGCGCCAAGGGTCGGGCTTTCCCAGTCATCTTCCACAAAGCGGATGTCGTGCAGACCCATGTCGATGCCAATGGCTTCGAGCGAGCCAAGATAAAGATCTTGCAGGGTCGCCGGACTGGGTTTGATCAGCACCTGATACTGGTAATAATGCTGCAAGCGGTTCGGGTTTTCGCCGTAACGCCCATCCGTCGGGCGGCGCGAGGGTTGCACATAGGCCGCCGCCCAGGGACGCGCGCCCAAAGCCCGCAGTGTCGTCGCCGGGTGAAAGGTGCCCGCGCCAACCTCCATGTCATAGGGTTGCAGGATCGCGCAGCCCTGCCCGGCCCAATAGGCCTGCAGCCTGAGGATTATCTCTTGGAACGATCGGGGAGGCGTCAGGATCATTGCACATGCCTTGCAACGGGGAAAACGCGTTCTCATTAGGCAACAGGTGCGGTGCGGTCAATTGGCGCCGGGGGGTTTTTGACGTGACGTGGCCGATTGGCCTGCTAGGTACTGGCCCAGAGTCGTTTTGCGGGCTGGATTGAAGGACAAATCGGTATGACGCGGGTATTTTGGCTGATGGCATTTTTGACAGTGGCGCTGACCGGTGGGCTGGCACAGGCCCAGGACACCTGGGTACAGATCGAAGCACAACCGTCTTTGGCCGAAGCGGAAGGCCGCGCCCGCGCTTACGCCGGGGTTTTCGCCAACGTGAACGGCTTCACATTAGATTCCGGTTGGTATGGTATTGCCATCGGCCCCTACACGCCCGAAGAAGCCCAGCGCCAGCTTGACCTCTTGCGCGGCGAACGGCTGATCCCGGCAGACAGTTACATCGCCGAATCCGGCGAGCTGGGCCGCCGGTTCTGGCCGGTGGGTCTGGATGCTGGTGGAACGGCTGCGGCAGGGGCCGGAACTGGCGCGACCAGCGATCAGACGGCATCCGCAACCCAGCCTGCAACCGAACCTGCGCTTGCCGCGCCCGACCAGACACCCGAAGACCCGCGCGCCTCCGAAGCAGCTCTCAGCGCTGAAGATCGTCAGGACCTGCAGCGCGCCATGCAGTTTGTTGGCGTCTATTCCGGCAAGATCGACGGGTCGTTCGGGCCTGGCACCCGCGCGGCAATGGCGGCCTGGCAAGCGCAAAACACCTTTGAACCGACCGGAATTCTGACCACCGCACAGCGCCAGTCGCTGGTTGCGGGCTGGAAGGCCGAGCGGGCAGCGATGGGGATAGAGCCGGTCACCGAGGCGGAAGCCGGTATCGACATCGACCTGCCGCTGGGCATGGTGGAATTTGACCGCTACGATCCACCTTTCGTGCGCTACAAAGCCAAGGGCGGGTCAGGTTTCGAAATTCTGCTAATCTCCCGTCAGGGCGACGCCACGACATTGGCGGCCCTTTATGACCACCTGCAGTCGCTGGCAATCATGCCGCTGACCGGGGCGCGGTCATTGGCCAAATCCTCGTTCATCCTCAACGGGGTCGGCGACAAGGTTCAATCCTATGCGCAGGCCGATCTGTCGGGGGGGCTGGTCAAGGGGTTTGTTTTGGTTTGGCCCCTGACAGATCAAACCCGTGCAAGCCGCATTCTGGAGGTAATGAAGGCGACCTTTGTCCCCCAGGGCACCGAAGCACTGGACGAAAATCTGGGGGAGCCGTCGCAAACCCCGACTGAAGATTTGGTGTCCGGGCTTGAAATCCGCCGCCCGACAATCTCGCGCAGCGGGGTGTTCATTGATGCCGCCGGCAGCGTTCTGACCACAACCGAGGTCTTGAAAGACTGCGACCGCATTACGCTGGACGGTCTGCATCCTGCCGATGTGGCGCTTCGCAATGAACGTCTGGGTTTTGCGGTGCTAAAGCCGCAGGCGGCACTTGCCCCGCCCGCAATTGCCGAAATGCGGGTCACCCTGCCCCGCCTCAATTCGGATGTGGCGCTGGGGGGGTATTCCTATGAGGACACTCTGGATGCGCCCGTCGTCAGCTTCGGCACCTTTGCCGAAGGCTCGGGGCTGAACGGCGAAGACAGCTTGGCGCGGCTGACGATCAAAGGCCTGCCGGGCGATGTCGGCGGCCCGGTGCTGGACGCATCGGGCGCGATGCTGGGAATGCTGTTGCCACGGGTGCCGGTCGACGGGCGCGACCTGCCAGCCGATGTGAGCTTCGCGCTGAAGGGTGCGGCCATCACCGCAGCCCTCAGCGCTCAGGGTATGGTTACCGTTCCCAGCACCCGCAGCGGCACTCTGGCCACCGAAGACCTGGCGGCTTTGGCACGGTCGATGACAGTGCTGGTGTCTTGCTGGAAGTGAGGCGCAGGGTGGGCAATCTGCCCGCCATTTTTCAATAGGGGTGGGCAGATTGCCCGCCCGGCACCCCTCACGCGCTTCGGTGCAACATCGCAAACAGCCGCGGGTCCAGGCTTTCGCTGGCAAACGTCGCGCCTTCGGTCAGCACTGACACCGCGTCATGGCTGTGCAGGCTTTCCTGATGGTTGGCGACAATGCGGAAATCGCCGACCCGCGGTTCGGCCAGAAGCCGTTCGGCAAAACTGCGCGCCGCATCTTCAACAAAGATCGGGTTCGCGGCGTTCAACTCCGCAAAAGCCTGCTCATCCTCGCGCTTGACCATCACTTGCGTCTCGGTCGGCACGGCAAGGCGGGCCAGATCAATCAGGTCTTCGTACCACAGACATTTCGGCCCCTGTTCAACCGCTGAAATCCGCGCAAAAGACCGTTGCGAATGCGGAGTCGCCAATTGCCCGCGGGTCTGACGGGCGTGTTCCGAAAGCTCAAGCGAACACGGGCAGGTCGAGGAATAGACATAGTCCAGATGGATGATGCGCTTTCTGACCCCGGCAGTTTCCGCCAGCTCCAGCGCAATGTCATAATATTGCCAGCCGGTCAGACCGGAGCGCAGACTTTCCACCCGCGCCGGAAAGGAAAAGCGCATCTGCAACCGCGCATCAAGGCTATCGTGATCAGCCTTATAATCATCCAGCGTCTTTGAGATGACATCAAAGGAAAAGGTGCGTTCGGCATGGGCATAAAAAGACCGCATGATGCGGCTCATATTGATGCCCTTTTTGTCCTCGACCAAAGACACCGTACCGGTGACCGAAGTTTCCAGCGTCAGATCGCCGCCCGAGCGGGTGTGATAGCGGATCGGCAGGCGAAAGTTCGATATCCCCACATGCTGGATCTGCGCCTTGGCCCCGACAATCAGGCTCGACGGGCCGTTCTGCAAATCCGGCATCGAGGCGCGGTAAGCGGCATCGGGGCGGAAATTTTCAGGGTAGACGCGGTTCAGGTCCGGGTAGTTGCCGACCGCACGGTCGGGCAGCAGGCGGGCAATCGCCGGGTCAAGCTTGGCCACTTCCAATGGATCGGCCGCGGCCGCCCAACGCCGCAGCAAAGCCAACGCCTCGGCCGCTTTGTCGCGGCTGGGGTCATGGTCGATTTCGCCGATGAAGTTCATCGCATGCTCCTATCGAGCCGGGGCCACAGGTCCCCATTATGTGGGGCTTGGGGGGTGTTTGTCCAACCCTACGCGATCACGTTGAACGAATTTGCGACATTACACGGCTGCAAGGGCCTGTGTCAGGTCCGCCAGAATATCCTCGGCATCCTCAATGCCCAAAGACAGGCGCACCAAACCCGGCGTGATGCCCAAGGCCGCCTTCTGATCCGCAGGCAACCGCTGATGGGTCGTCGTGGCCGGATGGGTGACAATCGACTTCGCATCGCCAAGGTTATTGGAAATCATGATAATCTCCAGCGCGTTCAGGAACCGGAACGCTGCCGCCTGACCGCCCTTGACCTCAAGCGTCACCACGGTGCCGCCCGCCCCCATCTGCGCCATCGCAATCGCATGATGCGGGTGGTTTTCCAGCCCCGGATAGATGACCTGCGACAGCTTGGCATGGCCGCTCAGCGCCGTTGCGATCCGCAAAGCCGAGTCCGCCTGCTGGCGCACCCGCAGGTCCAGCGTTTCCATGCCTTTCAGCATTACCCAGGCGTTAAACGGGCTCATCGCCGCCCCGGTGTGCTTGAGATAGGGCTCAAGGACTTTGCGGATGTACTGCGTGGTGCCACAAACCACACCGCCCAGGCAGCGGCCCGATCCGTCGATGTGTTTGGTCGCCGAATAAACGATCACATCGGCGCCAAGTGCCACCGCTTTTGAATAGGTCGGCGTGGCAAAAACGTTATCGACAATCACCAAGGCCCCCTTGGCATGGGCAATGTCGCAGACCGATTTCACATCAATCACTTCCAACGTCGGGTTCGAGACGGATTCAAGGAACACCGCCTTGGTCCCGTCGCGGGTCGCGGCGCGCCATTGATCCAGATCGGTGCCATCAACCAGCGTCACCTCAACGCCAAAACGGACCAGCACCTCCAGCACATAAAGGCACGACCCGAACAAGGCCCGCGCCGCCACCACATGATCGCCCGCTTTCAGCATTGAGGTCAGCGCCGCATTCACCGCAGCCATGCCCGACGCCGTGGCAAAGGCATCTTCGGTCCCCTCGATCGCCGCGATACGTTCTTCGAACATGCGCACCGTCGGGTTGCCATAGCGGGCATAGATAAACTCATCCGGGCCGGTTTCGATAAACCGCGCTTCGGCCTGTTCGGCAGTGTCGTAGACAAAGCCCTGAGTCAGAAAGATCGCTTCCGACATCTCGCCATACTGGCTGCGGCGGGCCCCTGCGTGAACCAGCTTCGTGCGTGTCTTCCAGTCGGTCATGGCCTTGCCTCCGGCAACAAAAAAACCCCCACCGGAAACGGGCGGGGGCCAGATGTCTTCCTGCGCCTCCAACCATTTTAGCGGAATGTTTAACGTGGCCCGCAATCCGGTAATCAAATCGCCACGGAACGGATCGATAGCGAAAAGCGCGGGCGGGGTCAA
>JANMDM010000229.1:0-1939 GCA_031376305.1 Pseudomonadota bacterium
TGGCGCCTTTGCCATCCGCTTCGATGCGGGCTTTGCTCGGGTCAACCTCGATCCACAGCGCATTGCCGATCTCGCAACCCTGACCGAATTGCACTTGGTCCTTCACGCAGGACACCTGCATCGCATAGGTCTTGCCTGCCGAAAAGGGCGACTGGTCAAGCGAGGTGATCCTGCCGCCCGCATAAGGCGCCGCAGGCACGAACTTGAACACCGACCCGCCGTCGGCATCGGGGTTGGCGGTTCCTGGGCGCACCTCGTCGCCGCCGTAAACCACGCCATTCGGCAACACCGCGATTCCTTCCCAAGCCATCGTCGGCAGGGCCAGGCGCCGGACCACCTTTGCCGCGTCACTGGTTTTTCCGCTGGCGCGGTCGGTGATGACAAGACTAAAGGTGTGCAGCGGATCCAGCAACTCATAGGCGCCGCCCGCATCATCCTCTTCGGTGAACAGGATGGTGCCCCAGGCGGTGGCGCGAATACCGTCGCAGCCATTCGCACCGCGCACGATCGTCTCCACCTTGCCATCCGCCAACGCGATGCGCTGCACCGACGGATTGAGTTTTCCCGGCGCGATGACTTCCAGATCCGCCTCGATACAGGCGATCAGATGCGTTGGGTTTTCGGTCGGGTAAAAGGCCATCATATCAAGATGATTTGCAGCATTGCGGGTGACGAATTCAGCCCGCAGCCCATCGGCCAAAGCCACCGACTCTGCGGGCGTTGCCGTGGGGTTACGGTAGCCTGCTTCGGCGCTGGCCGCGGCGGAAGCCGCCAGGGGTTTATCAATTCCAAACAGCGGCTTGGATTTTTCGGCCAGCAGGGCATCAACCAGCGTCCCAAAATCTTCGGCCAACACCGGCAAAGCGCTGCCCGAGATCAGCAGTGTAGCGATCATCGCAAATTTCATTGCCAATCCCTTTCAAGCACCCGAACCCCATTCTACGCAGGCCACACCGATTTTTGTAATGGTCTGCGACCGAAACTTTGCAGTTTCGTGACAATCCCCTGTAAGCAGTCCTTGGTCGGCCTGGGCGTGACGCCAGCATCTCGGAACGGTCGCCTGCGGAACAGCGCGCCGCCGCAGAACGGCGGACGCCTGAACAACCGACAGCAACGCGAACGGATGGACTGCATGATGCCTCAGACCCCGGACTCCCGACCGAACATCCTGATCTTCATGGTTGATCAGCTCAATGGCACATTCTTCCCCGATGGCCCGGCGGCATGGCTGCACGCGCCCAACCTCAAACGGCTTGCCGCGCGGTCTGCCCGCTTTGCCAATACCTACACCGCATCGCCGCTGTGCGCCCCGGCCCGTGCCTCGTTCATGTCGGGCCAACTGCCGTCGCGCACGCGGGTTTATGACAATGCTGCCGAATTTGCGTCCGACATACCGACCTTCGCCCATCATCTGCGCCGCGCCGGGTATCAAACGGCCCTGTCCGGCAAGATGCATTTCGTCGGCCCCGACCAGATGCACGGCTTCGAAGAACGCCTGACCACCGATATTTATCCCGCCGATTTCGGCTGGACACCCGATTACCGCAAACCCGGCGAACGGATCGACTGGTGGTACCATAATATGGGCTCCGTCACCGGCGCGGGCGTGGCGGAAATCACCAATCAGCTGGAATATGATGACGAGGTTGCCTTTCTGGCGCGCCAGAAGCTTTTCGATCTGTCGCGGGGCAAGGACGGGCGGCCGTGGTGCCTTACGGTAAGCTTTTCGCATCCGCACGACCCCTACGTCGCCAGGCAGAAGTACTGGGACCTCTACCAGAACTGCCAGATGCTGCAGCCGCATGTTCCGGCCATGGCCTACGACCGCCACGACGCCCATTCCAAGCGGATTTTCGATTCCTGCGATTGGCACAGCTTTGACATTACCGACACCGACATCGCCCGGTCCCGGCAAGCCTATTTCGCCAATATCTCTTAC
>JANMDM010000247.1:0-5319 GCA_031376305.1 Pseudomonadota bacterium
GGCGGCGGCGGCGATGACCGGTTCGTGCTGAGCGGCACTTTCGGCAATGACACCATCCTTGGCGGCGAGACCACCGAGACTGCGGGCGATACCATCGACGCCTCGGGCCTCAGCGCCAACACCACCGTGACCTTCACCGCCGGTGAAGCCGGAACCCTGTCCGACGGCACCTCGACCGCCAGCTTCAGCCAGATCGAGCGCTTCCTGCTCGGCTCGGGCAACGACACCGTCAATGGGGCTGCGGCGACGCTGGCGATGTTTGTCGATGCCGGTGCGGGCAACGACAGCATGCTGGGCGGATCGGCCGCCGACACGCTTCTGGGCGGCCTGGGCAACGACACGCTCAATGGCGGTCTTGGCGCTGACCTGCTGAGCGGCGGGGCGGATCAGGACTTGTTCCTGAATCTGACGGCCGGTGATATCATCGACGGCTCTGAAACCGGCAACGACCTGGATACGCTTGACCTGCAAAGCTGGGGCAAAGCGCTTACCAATATCATCTATGACCCGCTGAACCACGAAAATGGTACCGTCCAATTCCTTGACGCCTTTGGCGCGGTGATTGGCACGATGACCTTCTCGAACATTGAGAATGTCATCCCCTGCTTCACCCCCGGCACTTTGATCGAGACCGATTGCGGCCCGGTTCCGGTCGAAGATTTGACCGTCGGTTGCCGGGTGCTGACCCGTGATTCCGGCTACCGGCCCTTGCGCTGGGTCGGGCGGCGCGATCTTGGCCGGGCCGAACTGATCGCCAAGCCGGCACTGATACCGGTGCAGATCCGCCAGGGCGCGCTTGGCGCCGATATGCCGAACCGCGACATGGTGGTGTCCCCCCAGCACCGCATGCTCTTGACCGGGGCGCGCGCCGAACTCATCGCCGGCGAGACCGAGGTGCTGGCCGCCGCCCTGCATCTGGTCGGCCAACCCGGCGTTGAGCGCGCCTCAGGGGCCGCCGTCAGCTATATCCACATCCTTTTTGATCACCATGAGATCGTGCGCTCCGATGGATGCTGGAGCGAAAGCTTCCAGCCCGGCGCGCAGACCCTTGGTGGCATGGATCAGGCCCAACGCGACGAAATATTCGCACTGTTCCCCGAGTTGGCCACTGACACCGGCAGCCAAGCATATACCGCCGCCCGCCTGTCGCTCAAACCTCACGAAGTTCGCGCCATCCTCGCCGCATGACATAGCGCATTGAGGCGTTGCGCAGGCATGGCCGAAAGCTATGGTGACCTTGATCAAGACGGAAAGGTGCCATGCGCAGATTTCTCCTACGGGCTGTAATCCTTTTGGCGGGTGTCGCCTTGGTGGGTCTGTTCGGTTTTGGTCCGGGATATGTGGAAAAGGGCCAGAACCGCATTGCGGCGCATGCGCCCTGGCCGGTGTCCGAAGCGGCAAAAGCCATGCATGAACGGCTGGTCATCGGCGACTGGCATGCCGATCCGTTGCTGTGGGACCGCGACCTGACCCAACGTTGGGCGCGCGGACAGATGGATCTGCCAAGGTTGATTGCGGGCAATGTCGCGGTTCAGGTTTTCACCACCGTAACGAAAAGCCCGTCGGGGCTGAACTACGCCCATAATTCGGCAGATGCCCGCGACGATATCACGCTTTTGTCCATTGCGCAGCTGCGCCCCTACCGCAGTTGGTTCGATCTGACTGAGCGGGCGCTGGTTCAGGCGGAAGCGTTGGCCCGTGCCGCAACGGCAGCGCCTGATATGCTGAAAATCATCCGCAGCCGCGCCGATCTGACGGCGGTTCTGGCCGCACGCGACGATGGCGCCACTTTGGTCGGTGGAGTTTTGGGGGCAGAAGGCGGCCATGCCCTGTCCGGCGACATTGCCAATCTGGACCGGCTTTATGACGCGGGCTTTCGGCTGATGGGGCTGACGCATTTCTTCGACAATGAGCTGGGCACGTCCTTGCATGGCGAGGCCGGGGCGGATCAGGGCTTGACCGATTTTGGCCGCAAGGTCGTGGCGCGCATGGTCGAGAAACACATGATCATTGATCTGGCTCATGCCGCGCCGCAAGTGGCGCGCGAGGTTCTGGCGATGGTCGATGTGCCGGTCCTGGTCAGTCATACCGGCATCTATAGCCATTGCCAAACCGTGCGGAACTTTCCCGACGATCTGATGCGGGCGATTGCGGCCAAAGGCGGCATGATCGGCATCGGCTTTTGGGATGAGGTAACCTGCGATGCAACGCCTGCGGGGATCGCAGCGACCATCGTCGCAGCGATTGCGCTGGTGGGCGAAGATCATGTGGCGCTGGGGTCCGATTTCGACGGCGCGGTCGAGACGACCTTTGATGTGTCGGAACTGTCGGCGTTGACTCAGGCCTTGATTGATGCCGGGCTGGATGAGCCGGTTATCGCCAAGGTCATGGGTGGCAATATGATGCGCTTTTTGGCCACCGCCCTGCCCGAGGAATAGTCAGAGCCCACCCACCCCACAGATCAGTGCGGGCAGGAACTGCTCACAGCCCGGTATCACCTGCAAAGACCATGTCGATCATCGCTTGTGTGCCCTTCGCGTCCTCAAGACTCCAGGCATAGGGCGCCGCTTCGCGGATACTGCGCCCAAAGGCTTCAACCTGATTGCGGTATTGCCGCTCTCCGGGGAAGCACTCGATGTGGTCCGCCTGGCCGGGGCGCAGCATATGAAGCTGCGCTTCGGCGAACAGTCCTGCGTTGAACGGCGCAACCATGCGAATAAGCCCGCCTTCTCCCTGAAAAACCACCTCTTGCCGGGGTGGCAGACGCATTGAGGTCATGGCGCCATAGGTGAAGCGCCCCGCCGGACCCGCCATATCCGCCCAGACCTGCGCGAAGGTATCGACGCCGTTTTCGCGGGCAATGCGCGCCCGAAGCGCCACCGGCTCTGCCCCCGTCACCCAGCGCACCGAGCCGTAGGCATAGACGCCGATGTCGGGGATCGAACCGCCGCCGGTTTCGGGGCGGTTGCGGATATTGCCGGGGTCTTCGCGGTTGTCGTAAGAAAAGGCGGCGTCGGCATGCAAGATGCGGCCGATTGCCCCTTCTTGCACCAGTTGCCTGGCCCGCTGCCATTGCGGGTGGTGGACGATCATATAGGCTTCGGTGGCCAGAACACCTCCCGCATCGCGCGCGCCGATCAATGCGTCAATTTCGGCGGCTTTCATGGCGATGGGTTTTTCGGTCAGCACGTGCTTTCCGGCCCGGATCGCTTTCAGCGTCCACTCAACATGCAGATGATTTGGAAGCGGCACATACACAGCGTCCACGTCCGGATCAGCCAACAGCGCATCATAGGTCTGGTGCAATTTGAGATCCGGGCAAAACGCCCGGAATCCCTTGGCCTTGACTGGATCAGACGTGGCCAAGGCATAAAGCCGCGCATCTTCAGCTTCATGGATGGCGCGGGCCATGTGGTCGCGTGCAAACTTCGCCGCACCCAAAATTCCCCAGTTCACGGTTTTCATCGCCATGCTCCTCAAGACCTCTGCGCCAAGATTAGGCAAGAAGTTCCGTTAGCGCAATCAGATGGTCCTATCCCTCTTTTTGAAAAACGATCAGGGACATTATTCCCAGCGGCGGCAAGGCGCGTTCCACGAAAACCCGCATGTCCGGCGCCCCAAGGACACGGGATTTTGCAAAGTCAGAATGCCAGCCAAGCAGATTCGGAAAGCGCGCGCTGAACTTTTCGACGGCGGCAAGTATGCCTTTGTCACGGGCAAAATGATTGACAATCACCATCTTGCCGCCGGGTTTGCAGACCCGTGCCATTTCCGCCACCACACGTTCCGGTTCAGGCACCACCGAGACGAGGTGCATCGCGGCGACGCAATCGAAATGGTTGTCGGGAAAGTCGAGGTGGCGCGCATCCATGCGCAACAGCGACTTGACCCCTGTCAAACCCAAACGCGTGACCTTTTCGCGGGCCTTTTCCAGCATCTCGGCGCTATAGTCGATGCCGGTGACGGAAACATCCTGCCCGTAATGCGGCAGTGCCATGCCGG
Organism: Pseudomonadota bacterium; assembly: GCA_031376305.1. Classification (GTDB taxonomy): domain Bacteria; phylum Pseudomonadota; class Alphaproteobacteria; order Rhodobacterales; family Rhodobacteraceae; genus TMP-24. The sequence goes on from JANMDM010000247.1 coordinate 4,003, forward strand.
TGCCCACACCCACTTCAAGGACATCGCCGCCGAAGCGCGATATATAGGCCGCTGCCCGGCGCCGACCGGTATTGGTGAGCGCCCCAAAAGTGTGGTCGTAGACCGGCGCCCAACGCGCATAAGATTGGCGAACGGCTTCAATTTCCATATCAAACCTCAGGATCAGCGGTGGGTTTCTTGCTGGCACGGTAGGCGAAAGCTAAACTCATCAAGTAACCCGCATCGAAAAGCGCGAGTGTGGTCCAGGGATACACCGCAAGCGCCGCCAGCCCCGCTGCTGCCGACAAAAGCACATAGGGCGCGTGGTCGACATAGATACGTTCAGATTTAAGCGAAAAAGTCGGCAAATTGCTGACCATCAACAGACCCACAAGCACAAGATAGCCGGCAATTGCGACCGGCGGAACCGTCGGAAAACCCGGCAACGCGCGGTGCAAAAAGAACGGCGCCAGCGCCAACAAGGCGCCAGCTGGTGACGGCACCCCCTGAAAGAAGCGTTTGTCGGGGCCGTCGTCTGATTTCATCCCGACATTGAAACGCGCCAACCGCAAAACGCAGCACAAAGCATAGGCCAATACCGCAATCCAGCCGATCTCGGGTGCCGACTGCAGGGACCAGAAATACAGGATCAGCGCCGGGGCGATGCCGAAATTCAGGAAATCGGCCAGTGAATCCAACTCTGCGCCAATCAGGCTTTCGATGCCGAGGGCGCGGGCGACCCGGCCGTCCAGCCCATCCAGCACACAAGCCAGAATGATCAGTGCCACCGCCAGGTCAACAGACCCCAGCGCCGAAAGCCGAATGGCCGTCAGGCCCGCACAGATCGCCGCAAGGGTCAGCGCATTGGGGAACAAATGGATGAGCGGCAGTTCCTTGCGCTTGGTCTTGATCCCGCGCACCATCGGCTTAGTCCCGCCGTCCGCTGCGCGCCGGTTCGGTGGCGGTGAAATCGGCCAGCACGGTTTCGCCCGCGATCATCGTTTGTCCAAGGGTGACCATTGGCGCCACCCCTTCAGGCAAATACACATCCAAACGCGAGCCGAAGCGGATCAGGCCAAACCGCTCTCCGGTGCGCAGACGCACGCCCGGTTGGATAAAGCAGACGATGCGGCGCGCCACCAGGCCGGCGATTTGCACCACGGCGATGCTTTTGCCGTTTGTCATGTCGATGCGCAGCGCGTTGCGTTCATTGTCGGAGCTGGCCTTGTCCAGTGAGGCGTTAAAGAACTTGCCCGGCCGATAGACGATGGCTGAAACCGTGCCCTCAACCGGGGCGCGGTTCACATGGCAGTTGAACACATTCATGAAGACGCTGAT
>JANMDM010000252.1:0-7490 GCA_031376305.1 Pseudomonadota bacterium
CGCGGCGGCGGCATGTGCTATGCTGAAAAGCTGCTGATTTCGCGGCAAGATCAACTTAGCCCCATGCACACCCATGTGATCAAGGCCGAAGACATCATCAACCGCGGCGGCGCGATACTGGCGATCGAACTTTACGGCTCCGATTCCAAGGGCGGTTTCGACCCAGCCGCCGGGGGGCTGGTGCGCTGCGACGGCATCGAACGGCGTTTTGCCGCCGGTGAGATATTGCAGCTGGCCCCCGGCGAAAGTGTGACCCTGATGCCCGGCGACTGGCATGCCTTTTGGGGGATGGGTGGTGACGTGTTGATCGGCGAGGTGTCGACGGTGAATGATGACCTGACCGACAACATCTTTCGCGAACCCATCGGTCGCTTTGCCGAGATTGAAGAAGACGTGGCACCCTTGCATCTGCTGGTTTCGGATTATGACCGACTTCTAAACTGAATGGTTCATATTCGACCTGTTCCGGTCGCATATGTCTTGGATGCCGGGAAAGTTTCATGCGCTTCTGAGCCAATCGGGCAAAGGGGGCGATCATGGGCGATCCTGTCAGTAGCGAACGAACCTCGCGGCGTGGCGCGTCCACGCGGGAAGCGCAGGCGCGGGGCGGTGGGGCCCGGCAGACGCACTATTTCGGTCTGGCCAATCCCTTTTCGCCGCAGCGGGCGCTCAGCGAAGACGCGGTAGCGGCGATCCACGACACGGCGCTGAAGGTGCTGGAAGATCTGGGCATGAAAGTGCTGTTGCCCGAAGCGCGGGCGATCTACCGCAGCGGTGGCGCGCTGATCGACGAAGATAGTCAAATGGTTCGCATCGGCCGCGAGATGGTGACGGCGGCGCTGGCCACCGCTCCGGCCCGCATCCATATCCGCGCCCGCGAAGCCCACCGTGATGTGATCCTGGAACCGGGCGGCATGGTCTTTCATGCCGGTGCGGGCTGTCCGCAGGTCTATGACCGTCTCCGCGGCCGCCGCCCCGGCACATTGGCGGATTTCCGCGAGATCATGCAGCTGATCGACGGGTTTGACGTGATCCACCTGATGGCGGCGGCGGTCGAGCCGCAAGACAGCCCGATGCAGCGCCGCCATTACGACATGACGCTGGTGCAGCTGCAAAGCTCGACCAAAGTGCCCTTCACCTATGCGCGGGGCCGCGCCCAGGTCGAAGACACCTTCAAGATGCTCGCTTTGGCGCAGGGGCTTGGGGCCGATTTCGCCGATCATCCCCGCACCTTCACCGTCATCAACACCAATTCGCCGCGCACCCTTGATCTGCCGATGGCCGAAGGCATCATCGACTTTGCCCGCCACGGGCAGGTAACGATGATCACACCCTTCTGCCTGATGGGGGCAATGGCTCCGGTAACGGTGGCGGGGGCGCTGGTCTTGCAACATGCAGAAGCCCTTGCCGGGATCACCCTAGCGCAACTCACCCGCTCCGGAGCGCCGGTGGTTTACGGGGCTTTCGCCTCCAATGTCGCGATGAAATCCGGTGCCCCGGCGTTTGGCACCCCCGAACATATGCGCGCCACCCTCGCCTCGGGGCAGCTTGCCCGCCATATCGGTCTGCCCTGGCGCGGATCGTCGGGGGCCGCCGCCAATATGGCCGATGCGCAGGGGGCGACGGAAACCACGCTTGCGACAATGGCGGCGGTTCTGGCGGGGGCGTCGCTGACCGTCCATGCGGCGGGCTGGCTGGAAGGTGGTCTCAGTTTCGGGCTGGAAAAATTCCTGACCGATATCGAGGTTCTGCAGACCATTGCCGAGCTGGCAACGCCGCTTGCCGTCACGCCCGCAGATCTGGCGTTTGACGCCATCGCCGAGGTGCCGCCGGGCGGGCATTTCTTTGGCTCCGCGCATACGATGGACCGCTTCCGCCAGGCCTTTTACGAACCCCTTGTCTCCGACTGGTCAAACCACGGCCAATGGAGCGAAGCCGGCCAGCCCCGCGCCGATGAGCGCGCCACCGCGATCTGGCAAGACCGCATAGCCCGCTTCAACCCCAGCCTCAAAGCGCTGGAAGGGCTGGATCCGGTCCGCGACTTCATCGCCCGACGAATTGCCGAAGGCGGGGCGCTGCCGATGAGCTGACCTGCTCCGCCGGGACAGGTCACAACATGGAATACCTCTGGAATACGCCGGGAATGCCTTCAGAACACTCCCGGAATACCTGTTGATCCCGGCTTTCGGTCAAAGGCTGGTGCGCAAATGCCAAAGCTCGGGGAACAGCTCCACCTCCAGCATCCGCCGCAGATAGCTGACCCCTCCGGTGCCGCCGGTGCCGCGTTTCAGCCCGATCACCCGCTCGACCGTGGTCACATGATTGAAACGCCAGCGGCGGAAGTAATCTTCAAAATCGACCAGCTTTTCCGCCAACTCGTACAGCGGCCAATGCAGTTCGGGCGCCTCATAAACACGCCGCCAGGCACCTTCGACCCGGGCATCGGCAACCCAGGGCTGGCGAAAGTCGCGTTGCAAGACATCGTCTGGCACAGGCAGACCGGCGCGCGACAGGGCGGCCAGCGCCACGTCATAGAGCGACGGTTGCGCCAGTTCCGCCTCAAGTTTGGCCATGATATCAGCGCGGTGCGCATGCGGGCGCAGCATCGCCGCGTTGCGGTTCCCGACGGCAAATTCGATCAGCCGGTATTGCCAGGACTGAAACCCCGACGACTGGCCGAGGCTGTCGCGGAAATGCGTATAATCGGCGGGGGTCATGGTGCGCAACACGTCCCAGGCGGAATTCAACTGCTCCATGATCCGCGAGACGCGGGCCAGCATCTTGAAGGCGGTTGGCAGCGCATCTGCTGCAATCGCGGCGCGCGCGGCGCCGATTTCATGCAACGCCAGTTTCATCCACAACTCGGATGTCTGATGCTGGATGATGAACAGCAATTCGTCATGGGCGCCGCTCAACGGCTTTTGCGCCGAAAGGATGGCGTCAATCGACAGGTAATCACCATAAGACATGCGCCCATCAAAGGCCATTTGCGCGCCCTCGCGGGCGGGATCATAGGGGGTCTTGGTCATCAGGTTCTCCGTTGCTGAAAGGACAAGGCGGGGATCAGAACGCCGCTTTTCGGGTCAGCATTGAAAAATTTCCCATTCTTTTCCATAGACATAGCCAGCCCGCAGGGCGGCAAAGTGGTAAAGTTGCCACGCAATCCGGTATTCGGGCTTGATTAACCGTCATTGCGGTTTCGCCAGACATTCAGGTTACCTTTGCGCGGGTCTTGAATTCGGGTTGGTCCCATGCGGAGGTTTCAATCACCTCGGTCATAATCGTCACTGCCCCGGCCACATCGTCCAGCGTCGTATAAAGCGGGGTGAAACCAAAGCGCAAAATATCGGGGGCACGGAAATCGCCGATAACCCCGCGCGCAATCAATGCTTGCATGATCGCATAGCCTTCGGGGTGGCGGAAACTTACCTGACTTCCGCGTCGTGCCGGATCGCGCGGGCTGGCAAGTGCCAGGGTTGGGCAGGCAGCCTCGATCCCGGCGATGAAGGCTTCGCTCAGCGTGATCGAGCGGGCGCGCACATCGGCCATCTCGACCCGGTCCCAGATATCGAGAGACGCCTCAAGGGCGGCAAGCTGAAGCACCGGCGGTGTGCCGACACGCATGCGTTCAATTCCGCGACCGGGGCGGTAGCCCAGATCGAAGGCAAAGGGCGTTTCATGGCCAAGCCAGCCGGACAGGGCCGGACGAACCTTTTCGGCCAGCCGCGGGGCTACATAGATGAAAGCCGGGCCGCCGGGGCCGGAGTTGAGGTATTTGTAGGTGCAGCCGACGGCGAAATCGGCGTCGCATCCGGCCAGATCGACCGGCAAGGCCCCGGCCGAATGCGCCAGATCCCAGACGACCAGTGCGCCCACTGCATGGGCCTTTTCAGTCAGGCGTTTCATATCGTGGCGACGTCCGGTGCGGTAATCGACTTCGGTCAGCATCAAGACGGCGACCGTGCCATCAATCGCCGCATCAACCGCCTCGGGGGCGACGGTGCGCAGCGCATAGCCCTGCCCGAGTGTCCGGACCAGTCCGTCGGCCATGTAAAGATCTGACGGGAAGTTCCCAGTATCAGACAAGATCACGCGGCGCTTGGGGTTCATCTCCAATGCCGAGGCCAAAGCCTGATAGACCTTGATCGACAATGTATCCCCCAGAACCACTGTGCCGGGGGCAGCGCCGATCAGCCGCCCGATCCGATCCCCAAGCTGCGCCGGCAAATCCATCCATCCAGCCTTGCTCCAGCCGGTGATCAACATCTCGCCCCATTCGCCCGTTACGCAGGCCTGAACCCGCGCCGCCGCCGCGCGCGGCATGGCGCCAAGCGAGTTGCCGTCGAGGTAGATGATCCCTTTGGGCAGATGGAATGCAGCACGGGTGGCGTTGAAATCGGTCGGCATGGTGTTTCCTGGAAAGCGCTGTCGGCGCAGGAGCCGGAGCGGGCGGCAATTATTTTGTGTTTAAAATACTTTCGAGGGCCATTCCAGTGTTTTTATAAGGCCAACGATGATTCCTGTTGAAAATTGGCGCGGTTCCGGTGCTGCCTTGTGGGATCGCCCGCTACACTTTAGGCTTATGATGACCAAACGGAAGGAACTGCCCTTTGATAGCCCGCGAGGTAGACTTTCCGCCGGTATGGCTGGCCGGTTTTGCGGCCTTGGGTTTTGTTGCGGGCAGGATCTATCCGCTGGCGTTTCCCTATGCGCCGCTTGTTGCGGCCATCGTGGTGGCAGTGGCTCTGGGGCTGATGGTGATTGCGGTTTTCCAGATGGTTTTTGCACGTACCACGGTGATTCCCCGGAGAGATCCGACGCGTTTGGTGACATCGGGCCTGTTCCGTTTCAGCCGCAATCCGATCTATCTGGCGGATGCAATCTTGCTGGCGGGGCTTTACATTCATTGGCGGGCACTGGCCGCCTTGCCGCTGGTGGCTCTGTTCATGTACCTGATTACAATGAGATTTATCTTGGACGAAGAGGCGCGTTTGGCTGAACATTTCGGCGCCGACTTCGCCACATATAAAAATCGCACCCGACGCTGGATTTGAATGTCTAATTCCCGCATATTGCCGCAGTGCAGCGCGCCGGGAAATATTCTTGCGTGCCCGCTGGAAGTGAGTAATATTTGACCTAATGGTCAAATTAATTCTACGCGAGGGAGGCGACAGGGTGAAAATAGGCGCACCGAAGGAAGTGTTCGAAGGCGAGGCACGGGTGGCAATGACCCCCGATTCCGCGACGCAACTGCAAAAGCTTGGGCATGAGTGTTTTGTCGAGACCGGCGCTGGTCAAGCGGCGGGCATTTCCGACGCGGCCTATGCCGCCGCAGGTGTAACGGTGCTCAAAACCGCTGCTGCCCTGTTCAAGGATATGGACGTGGTGGCGAAAGTCCGCCCACCGATTGCCGCCGAGACGAAGCGCCTGCGCGAAGGCCAGACGCTGATTTCCTTCTTTTATCCGGCGCAGAGCAAGGACCTTCTGGCGGCCTGCAACAAGCAAGGTGCCACAGTGATCGCTATGGATATGGTGCCGCGCATCAGCCGCGCCCAGAAAATGGATGCGCTGTCGTCGATGGCCAATATCGCCGGTTACCGCGCGGTGATCGAGGCGGGAAATAATTTCGGCCGCTTCTTTACCGGGCAGGTGACGGCGGCGGGCAAGGTGCCGCCGGCCAAGGTGCTGGTGATTGGCGCAGGCGTCGCGGGCTTGGCCGCAATTGGCACGGCGACCTCGCTGGGCGCCATCGTGCATGCGTTTGACGTGCGCCCCGAAGTGGCCGAACAGATTGAATCCATGGGGGCGAGTTTCGTCTTTCTGGAGTTTGAAGCCACGCAGGACGGCGCGGCGACCGGCGGTTACGCGGCGCCATCCAGCCCTGAGTTTCGCGAAAAGCAACTGGCCAAATTCCGTGAGCTGGCGCCCGAGATGGATATTGTCATCACCACCGCGCTGATCCCAGGCCGCGATGCGCCAAAGCTGTGGCTGGCCGATATGGTGGCGGCGATGAAGCCCGGCTCTGTGGTCATCGACCTTGCAGCCGAACGTGGCGGCAACTGTGATCTGACGGTGCCGGACCGGAAAGTGGTCAGCGACAATGGCGTGACGGTGATCGGCTATACCGATTTCCCCAGCCGCATGGCAGCGCAATCCTCGACGCTTTACTCCAACAATATCCGCCACATGATGACCGACCTGACGCCCAAGAAAGACGGCGTCATCTTCCATAATATGGAGGATGACGTGATCCGCGGGGCCACCGTGACCCATGCCGGTGCCATCACCTTCCCGCCGCCGCCGCCGAAGATCGCGGCGATTGCGGCCGCCAAGCCCAAGGAAAAAGCCCGCGAGCTGACGGTCGTCGAAAAGCGCGCATTGGAGACCGCCGCCTTCAAGGCACAGACCCGCAGTCAGGTAACGTTGCTGGCCGTTGGCACGGCGTTGATGCTGTTGATCGGGGCCTATGCGCCCACAGCCTTTATGGCGCATCTGATCGTCTTTGCGCTGGCCTGTTTCGTCGGCTTCCAAGTGATCTGGAACGTCTCACATTCCTTGCACACGCCACTGATGTCGGTGACGAATGCGATTTCCGGCGTGATCATCCTCGGGGCGCTGTTGCAGGTCGGGTCGGGATCATGGCTGGTGACACTCCTCGCGGCAGTCTCGGTTCTGATCGCCTCGATCAACCTTGTGGGGGGCTTTCTGGTCACGCGCCGGATGCTCGCCATGTTCCAGAAGTCGTAAGGGGAGGTGGGGACAATGACCATCGGTATCGTTTCTGCCGCCTATATTGCGGCAGCCGTCCTGTTCATCCTGTCGCTGGGCGGGTTGTCGGGGCAAGAAAGCGCCAAGCGCGCCGTCTGGTACGGGATTGTCGGCATGGGCCTAGCGGTCTTTGCGACGATCTTCGGGCCGCAGGTCGGCAACTGGTTCCTCATTGCGCTGATGGTGGCGGGGGGGTCGGCTCTGGGCTGGTATGTGGCCAGCCGCGTGCAGATGACCGAGATGCCGCAGCTGGTGGCGGCGCTGCACAGCTTCGTGGGCCTTGCGGCGGTGTTCATCGGCTATAACGCCGATCTGGAGCTGAGCCGGGTGCTGGGCATGGACGAGGCGGCCAAGGCGGCGCTGACGGGGTTTGCCGCAGTGCTTGCCCATAAGGATGCGGTTGAGATTGCCATCCTGCATGTCGAGGTTTTCCTTGGCGTCTTTATCGGGGCCGTGACCTTCACCGGCTCGGTCGTCGCCTTTGGCAAACTGGCCGGAAAAGTCGACGGCAAGGCCAAAAAGCTGCCCGGTGGCCATCTGCTGAACGCTGCCGCCGCCATCGGCTCGGTGGTGTTGGGGGTGATGTATTTCAACGATGCGGGCATCTGGACGCTGATCCTGATGACGGTGCTGGCCTTTTTCATCGGCTATCACCTGATCATGGGCATCGGCGGCGCCGACATGCCGGTCGTGGTGTCGATGCTGAACAGCTATTCTGGCTG
>JANMDM010000253.1:0-1611 GCA_031376305.1 Pseudomonadota bacterium
CCTGTCGTCGATCGACGGCATCATCGGCGAGGCGGACCTCGCTGCCTATTGCGCCTCTAAGGGCGCGGTGCGGACCCTGACCAAGGCGGTCGCGGTGCATTGCGCCGAACAGGGCTACGGCATCCGCTGCAACTCGATCCATCCCGGCTATATCTGGACGCCGCAGACCGAAAACTATCTGGCCGGTCTGGGGCGGCTTGAGGCCGAGCGGGCCAAGGCGCTGGCGCGCCATCCCATCGGGCGGCTGGGGCGGCCGGACGATATCGCCTATATGGTGCTCTATCTGGCAAGCGACGAGTCAACCTTCGTCACCGGCACCGAAATGGTCGTCGATGGCGGCTATCTGATGGTGTGAGAATGGCGGAACTGACGGGTCGCAGCGCGGTCATCACCGGGGGGCTGACGGGGCAGGGGTTGGCGATTGCCCGTGCCCTGGCGGCGGCGGGGGCCAATGTCGCCGTCGGGTCATATGTCGGGCAGGCGCAGGGCCGCAGCGGTGATGCGGCGGCCTATCCGGAAGATGCGATCGTGGCATCGGTGGGCGCGGAACTGACCGCATTGGGTGTCAAGGTTTTCGCCGGTCATCTGGATGTGCGCAACGCTGCGGCAGTACAGGAGTTTCTGAGCCGCGCTGAAGCGGTCTGCGGCCCCGCCGACATTCTGGTGAACGCGGCTGGTACCACCGCCGAACAGCCGGTTTGCGGCCATGACGACGCGCTTTGGGAAAAAATCCTTGACACCAACCTGACCGGCGCCTTCCGTATGATGCGGGAATTGCTGCCGGGCATGATCGCGCGGCATTGGGGGCGGATCATCAACATCGGGTCAACGGCGGCCACCACCGGCTGGAAGGACAACCCGGCTTATTGCGCCTCAAAAGCCGGGCTTTTGGGGCTTACGCGCTGCGTGGCGCTGGAGGGCGCGGCCCATGGCGTGACCTCGGTGATGATCTCGCCCACCTGGGTCGAAACCGAACTGATGCACCGCAATGTGGCGCAGGTTGTGGAACGCGAAGGCAGGGGCCGCAGCGTTGACGAGGCGCTGGCCGAGATTGCCGCCGGGAACCCGCAAGGCCGTATCATCCAGCCCTCGGAAATCGCGGCACTGGCGGTGTTTCTGTGCAGCGACGGGGCGCGCGGGCTGACCATGGAGAACATTCAGATTACCGGTGGCGCGCTCTGGTGACGCCAGCAAGCGACTGCTGCCCGGATGAAACGACCGGAGACCATCACAAACCTGGGAGGATACGATGCATCTCGAAACTGCCGGAAGGCGGGCCTTGGCCCGCAAAAGCCTGCTTGCCATTCTGACCGCGCTTGCCGGTCACGCTGCCTCTGCCGCGGAAATGGGCGCGGTCGATGACCCCATCAAGATTGCCATGCTGGAATGGACCGGCGCGCAGATCTCTGCCCAACTTGCCGGCGGTGTGCTGGAAAAGGCCGGCTACAAGGTCGAATATGTGACGGCCGGAAATTTCCCGCAATTTTCCGGGCTGGCCGATGGTACGCTCGACGCCTCGGTTGAAATCTGGCTGAACAATGTCGGTGACATCTATCCGACGGTGAAGGCCGCGGGCCAGATCGAGGATCTCGGGCCACTGGGTCTGAAAAC
>JANMDM010000272.1:0-3390 GCA_031376305.1 Pseudomonadota bacterium
GTCGCCCCCGCCTGTATCGCCACCACCAGTGTCGCCCCCGCCGGTATCGCCACCACCAGAATCGCCCCCGCCGGTATCGCCACCACCAGTGTCGCCCCCGCCGGTATCGCCACCACCAGTGTCGCCCCCACCAGTGTCGCCCCCGCCGGTATCGCCGCCGCCAGTATCGCCACCACCAGTGTCGCCCCCACCAGTGTCGCCACCGCCGGTATCGCCGCCGCCAGTGTCGCCACCACCAGTATCGCCCCCACCAGTGTCGCCACCGCCGGTATCGCCACCACCAGTATCGCCGCCGCCGGTATCGTCCCCGTCGTCGGGTTTCGTGTAACGGCCACCTTTGTGGTCTTGGTCCTTTTCAGGCTTCGCGGTAACAGTGCCGGTGGCACCGCTCATCAATATGGCCGCGAATTCGGGGCAATTGTTGACAGCAAAAGCCAACAGCTGATCAAAATCGTCGCCCTGCCGCAGCTGTCGCAGCGCGCTGGAGTTCAATGACCCGACTGTGCAGCAACTGTTCTGCGACGAAGGCTTTTCACCGGGTTTCAGCAGGTGGCATACATTCTGTACGTCTGCACCAGCCGGGAATATTGGCGTCAATGCGGCATAGGCCGCCGGCGCCGAGTAGATCTGCAGCGCCGCCGCGGCGGTGAAAAGAGAAGGAAAAACAAAGGTCTTGAGGTTAAAGGACATTACAAAGTCTCCGTGAATAAATTTCGAATTATTGTGCGGCAAAGGTTTTCTGATCGTCGGAACTAAATCGCTCCACAGCGTCTCGTGTATTCAAAGACTATTTTCTGGCCGGAGCGGGTGTGTCAAGAATCTGGCTGAATTGTGTTAAAATTTGGCAAAATCTGTCAAAATTGTGGCAGATTGCACGATCCGGGCCGGGGGTTTTCGGGGCATCGTGACCTAAGGGCATTCCGTAGGGGAATGTCCACTGCGCGCCAACTGCGATCGAAAGCCCCGATTCGCGGCGTTGTTTACGAAACGCCCGACCCGTCACGGCGGCGAAACCGGGAAACCGAAAAGGCGCCCGCAGGCGCCCGTTGGTATTACTGGAGCGGGCGAAGGGATTCGAACCCTCGACCCTAACCTTGGCAAGGTTATGCTCTACCCCTGAGCTACGCCCGCACTCCGTGAGGCGCTTGCTAGCGCAAGTTCAATCCTAGGGCAAGCGGCATCGACGGAGAAATCATCGAGCCAGCGGCAGGGGAAAAACTCCTCAGCCTCGGAAAAATACGTCCGGCTGGCATCGGCAACAGAAGACACCGCGCGCATTGGTTGTCCGAAACGGGAAAGGGCGCCCGCTGAGGCGCCCTTTTCATCTGGACCTTTTGGAGCGGGCGAAGGGATTCGAACCCTCGACCCTAACCTTGGCAAGGTTATGCTCTACCCCTGAGCTACGCCCGCATCCGTAGGTGGAGGCGATTTAGGCATTCCGTCGGGCGCCCGCAAGAGGAAATTCAGACCCGGCGGCGAAAATCCGCGCCCGGCGTCCGGCCTCAGTCAGGAATGCGGCGGGGCCGTCGGCGGTGTGACGGCAGCCTTGCGCAGCACCTTCTTGTGCCGCCAAAGATTGAGCGCCTCGACCCCACCGCCAAAGACCATCGCTGCATAGATGAACGCCCGCTCTACATGCTGATGGAAGCCGTCCGCCACCAGCGCCATACCCACCATCACCAGAAAAGCCAGCGCCAGCATTTTGGTCGAGGGATGGCCATGCACGAATTTGGCGATGGGTTCCGAGGCGGCGATCATCACCAGCGTCGAAATGATAACCGCCGCTGCCATCACCGCCACCACATCGGCAATCCCGATCGCGGTGATAATTGAATCAATCGAAAAGACGATGTTCAAAAGCATGATCTGGACGATGGCGGCCCCCATCTTCAGTCGCTTGCCCTTGCCGTCAGTATGGCTGCCGCCTTCGACCTCCTCAAAGATTTCACTGACCGCCTTCCACAGCAAGAATGCGCCGCCACTGATCATCAGCAGATCGCGCCAGGAAAATCCAAAGCCCAGCACATGCACGACGGGGTCTTGCATCTGGGCAATCCAGGCGATGCCGCCCAAAAGCACCAGCCGCAACACCAGCGCCCCCATCAGCCCGATAAACCGCGCCCGCGCCCGTTCTGCCTCTTGCACCCGCGCCGCGATGATCGAGATGAAAATGACATTGTCGATGCCCAGGACGATTTCCAACACCGTGAGGGTCACGAATGAAGCCAGGATGGCGGGATCGGAAAGAAGATTGAACATGCACGGCCCCAAAGAAATACTGACACAGGGCGCGCCGCCCTGACTTTGGCATTTGCGTAGCATTCTTGGAGCCGGGGCGCAAAGGGCAGGGCTGTATTTTCGCTTGTCCGGTGGCGCGAGCGATTCGAAACTGTCGAAACCACCAGAAAATCTTACTGCATTTCAGCAGCTTGCCACCGGAAACGCGGTTGACGAAAAGTTAAGCGGCGCAGAAATAGTCGCCAAAGACCCGCCTTTGGACAACATTAACAATCACGGCGAAAAAGTGCCGTGATTTTGTCCTGCCCATGTCGAAATGCAGGCAAATTTCGGGTGTTTACTTGGCACATCGCCGATGCGCTTGCAGCCAAATCTTCGGTCAGACCAGACCCAAGGTGACCCCTGCGACACGGATGGCTGTCACCCGGATCCCGAAAGGACCACGCCATGTTTATGCAAAATGCCAAAGCCTTCCGCACTGCCGAAAAGTCTTCCTTCGCATTGCAGGGGCTGAACGTCACACCCGATTTCAATGGTACGGGCATCTTGGCCGCGACACTGGTCGAAACGCCGCAAGGCTGGAAATCTGCGGGGATGCTGGGGCGCGGATCCTTGGTGCAGACCTATGATGGCGGGCTTTGCGCCGTGACGCAGGTCGAGCGCCGCCATATGTGGCCCACCGCCGGGGCCGAGGTTGTGCATGTGCCCGGTGGCGCGCTGGACACTTGTAGCGATCTTTGGCTGATGCCGGGGCAGGCGGTGCTGATAGCGTCGCCCGTCGTTGAAGAAGTGCTTGAGGCGGCTGCCGCCCTGGTGCCCGCCCGCGCTTTGGCGGGCTTCCGCGGGATCAGCCTGCGGCCTCTGCACCGTCCGGTAGAGATGGTGACGCTTAGCTTTGCAGGCCCGGAAATGGTCTATGTGAATTCCGGCGCGTTGATTCAGTGCCAGGGCGCAGGCGGGGCAATTTCGGACGGGCACCCAGACTACTTTCCGCATCTTGATGGGGCGCGCGCCGAAGCCATGCTGGCGCTGATTGATCAGGCGGCGCTCAGCACGGCTGATTTGCGACGCGTGGCGTGATGTTGACGGCCCCTGCGGGGATAGGCGCACAAAAACTGTCCCCGCCGCTTTGGACCGAAAGCACCGCTTCAT